>CAYPXQ010000021.1:0-5024 GCA_964414685.1 uncultured Actinomycetota bacterium | reverse complement strand
CTGATATCCGTATTCGGCTGCGGAGGAGACAGGGACAGGGATAAAAGGAAAAAGATGGGGGCAATATCAGCCAGGTTTGCCGGTTTTTCCATAATAACTTCAGATAATCCCAGGTCCGAGGATCCCGAAAGTATAATAGATATGATCGAGGAAGGCTTCAGGCAGGAAGGGGTTAAAGAATATGACAGGATAGTTGACCGGGAACAGGCTATATTTGCAGCCATGGACAAAGCTCGCCCCGGAGACATAGTCATTATAGCCGGTAAAGGCCATGAAGACTACCAGGAATTTGAGAACGGCAGGAGAATACCTTTCAGTGATCCTGAAGTAGTAGAAAAATATTATGAAGATAAGAAAAAAGATAAGACTGGATGATGCCCTTATATGGACAGGCGCCAGGATATTATCCGGCAATAGGGAAAGCCTGATCGGCAGCATATCCACAGACAGCCGGACATTGGAAAAAGGAGACCTGTTTATCCCCGTTTCGGGAGAAAACTTTGACGGCCATGATTTCATGGATGCTGCGGTCAGATCCGGTGCCGGGGGCCTGGTATATGAAAAAAAGAAAAAGGCAAAGGTCCCTTTGCTGCCGGCATATGAATGGACAGGGGAAGTCCGGGACTTCATGATCCTGGAGACAGATGACAGCAGGGATTTCCTGATGAAGCTTGCAGGAGGTTATATCAGGCAGTTTGAAGTGGTGACCATAGGAATAACCGGCAGCCTGGGAAAGACCACAGTTAGGAGTCTTGTCGCCTCAGTCCTTAAAAGGGGATTCGACGTAGTGCAGACCCCCAAAAATTTTAATACTGAAATAGGTGTTTCAAAGACTATATTCAATATAGGCAGCAATACGGATTTTTTTGTGGCAGAGCTGGGGATGAGGGGAGGCGGCCAGATAGGCCCCCTGGCTGATGCCAGTAATGTGAAAATAGGGGCAATAACTTCCATAAGCGGCTCCCATATGGAATTTTTTGATTCTATCGAGAGCCTGGCTGCGGCCAAAGCTGAGATAGCCGGCCCGGTAAGGGCAAACCGGGGCAGGCTTTTTTTGAATGCGGATGATGATATGACCCCTTTTATAAAGGGACTGGCTGGTGCGGATATAATAGAGTTCGGCAGAAACAACGGCAGGGATTATAACTTTATTGAAAAAGATAGCGACCATCTGGGAAGGTTCAGCTTTGACCTGTATAAAGTAAGAGAAAGA
Source organism: uncultured Actinomycetota bacterium (assembly GCA_964414685.1). Lineage (GTDB taxonomy): Bacteria > Actinomycetota > Humimicrobiia > Humimicrobiales > Humimicrobiaceae > M55B120. The sequence goes on along the minus strand of CAYPXQ010000021.1, from coordinate 3,811 downwards.
CTGGCACACATAAAGGGCAGCCATCCAGGCTATCACAATATGTATAATGCATGCCTGGCAGCAGCAGTATGCCATATGGCAGGAGCCGGCATCGACATGATAAAAAAAGGCCTGGAGGATGCGGATATGGAGGAGCACCGCATGAAAGTGCTGAAATGCGGCGGACTTATGATCATAGACGACTGCTATAATGCCAGTCCGGTATCTGTGCAGGGAGCCCTGGACACACTTGAACTGATATCGAAAAAAAGTAATAGAAGATCCGTCGCCATCCTGGGTGACATGCTGGAGCTTGGAGATTCTGCCGCCGGGCTGCACTCAGATACTGGTAAATATGCCGCGAAAAAAGATATTGACGTTTTAGTGACATCAGGTAAACTGGCAAAAAACATATGCCGGGGTTTCGTGGAGACCTGCAGGAAAAGCCAGAGATGCATGGCTTATGATGATAGAGAAAAACTGCTGGAGGACCTGGGAAATATCATTGAAGCAGGAGATATAGTCCTGGTAAAAGGATCAAGGGCGGCTAAAATGGAGAGTATTGTCCAATATCTTAAAAAAATGGCCCCGGGGACATGCTTTATAGAAAAGCAATAATGCTATCCTTAAGGAGCAGGGTTTAATGAACTGGATATTTTTATCGATAACACTGGGAGGATTCCTTTCGCTGGTACTTACTCCTTTGTTTATAAGGTTTCAGAAGGCAAGGGCAATAGGCGAAAGGATAAGGATAGACGGCCCCAGGACCCATACCGCCAAAGCCGGTACCCCGACAATGGGTGGTATAGTAATAGTACTTTCCTCCATTGCCGCCTTTATAATAGTCACTCTTATAAAGTACTACAGATACCAGGATTACAGCATGGAGGGCTTTTTCGTTACTTCCATACTACTTTTATGCAGCATAGTAGGCTTTATCGATGACTATATGGCATTAAGGAAACAGCGCTCCATAGGCCTCAGGGGATGGGTGAAGATATTCCTGCTGATACTCATATGCGTATATTTCATATTATTCTACCATCATATCCTGGACCTGGGCACATATATCAATATCCCCTTTACAGCTATAAGCGTTGAGCTTGGATACTGGTATTATGTGATAGTGGTACTTATAATCCTGTCTTCCACCAATGCCGTAAACCTTACAGACGGACTGGACGGCCTGGCTGCCGGTTCTGCCTCGATAGTCATAGCCGTGTTCTGTTTTATTGCTTTTCTGGAGTGGACCATACTTGATCTTTCATACAGCATAGATGTAGCTGTCATAGGCGGCAGCGCCATAGCTGCCTGCATAGGGTTTTTGTGGTGGAATACATCACCGGCGGAGATCTTTATGGGTGATACCGGTTCTTTTGGCCTGGGTGGTCTTATTGCCGCCATAGCCATAGTCCTGAAGCAGGAGATACTGCTTATTGTAATAGCAGGATTATTCGTAGCCGAGACTCTTTCAGTGATAATACAGGTCCTCTGGTTTAAGGCGTTTAAAAAAAGGGTGTTCAAGATGGCACCCATACACCATCATTTCGAACTGCTGGGATGGCCGGAGATAAGGGTCATCATAAGGTTCTGGCTGGTCTGCGCTATTTTTGCTGCCACAGGTTTTTTCATATATTATTTAAAATTCATTGACTGATCAGGTCTGTCATGAAAAGAATTGATATTATTTTCCAGAGAAAAAAGATACTGGTAATGGGTCTTGGGATGACAGGCTTAAACACATCCAGGACTCTTGCAGGCCTGGGAAACCATATAATTGCATTTGACAACAATACTTCTCTTGATCCGGAAAAAATGGGTCTCTGTGCAGGCGCAGTTTCCGGGGGAAGCATAGAGGTGGTGCTAAAACCTGATGAGGATGTTGAAAGCAGGATACTGGAAGGAGTAGACCTGGTCATAGCCAGTCCCGGCATACCCTGCGGCAACAGGCTCCTTTCGCTGGCTGACGAGACCGGTATCCCGGTATGGGATGAGCTGGAGCTTTCATTCAGGCTTTTAAATCCAGGGCAGAGGTCAAGGCTGGCGGCAGTCACAGGCACCAACGGCAAGACCACAGTTGTAAAACTTATAGGAGCTATACTGGACAGTGCCGGCCTGGAAAACAGGGTATGCGGAAATGTAGGGTCGCCTGTCCTGGATACCATAAAGATCGACGGGATTTCCAGATGCGCTTTTGATGATGATATTATAAGAGTGGTGGAAGTTAGCAGTTTTCAGCTGGAAAGGTCAAAGACTTTTAAGCCTTTTGCTGGAGTGCTTCTGAATATCACCAGCGACCATATGGACCGCCATGGTGACATCGATGAATATGCCCGTTTAAAGATGAAGCTTTTTGCCCGCCAGGACAGCCAGGATTTTGCCATAATAAATATGGATGACAGCAGGGCTTTTTCTCTGATCCCCGGCATAAGCGGCAGGAAACATGGACCCCGGCTGATAAGATACAGCCTGGATCCCGGTCGTGATCCCGAAGTCTGGCATGAAGGCTGCCATATCCATTACCGCATACCCCCCATGGAGGGGAAGATAGATATAGAAGGGGCCATGCTTAAGGGCAGGCACAATATGTCCAATTCGGCGGCTTCTGCGGCTGCAGCACTCATAATGGGTGCAGACCCGGATAGCGCCGGGGCTGCCATAAGGGATTTCAAGCCACTCAGCCACAGGATGGAATACCTGGGCCTGGTATCAGGCATAAGGTGCATAAACGATTCCAAGTCTACCAACCCCGGTTCCGTAATAGCAGCGCTAAGGGACTTCGACAGGGTAGTCACCATAATTATGGGGGGTCTGGATAAAGAAATGGACTTCAGGGCAGTCATACCTTCACTCAGGACTTCGGTAAAAAATATAATCCTCATAGGCAGCTCGGCAGAAAAGATGCAGAGATTATTCAGCCGCGAGACCGGTATTGGCATCTATGTCTGCAGCACCATGGAAGAAGCGGTGGAAAAAGGTCTCGACGTCACTTCCTGGGGAGATGTCCTCCTGCTGTCTCCCGGATGCGCCAGCATGGATATGTTCGCCGATTACAGGGACAGGGGGAACAGGTTTAAAAAAGCGGTTTTTGCCAGGCAAAAAATATGACAGATGTACCAGATATAAAAAGACACAGGATATTCAGCATAGGGCTGGAATATTATTTCCTGTTCATAATTACCCTTATCCTTTCCATAATAGGGGTAATAATGATCTCCAGCGCCTCCATATCCGTAGGTGAGAGGTTTTTCAATGACCCCTACTGGTTTATAAGGAGGCAGGTCATCTGGTGGTTTATATCCTTTATATTATTCCTGGCTGCTTCCAGGATAGACTATAAAAAATACCGCAGGTTCTCAAGTTTTTTAATACTCATCATAATAGGGCTTCTGGCACTGGTCCTGATACCGGGTTTCAGCGTGGAATCAGGCGGAGCCAGGAGATGGCTGGATCTCTGGTTTTTCAGCCCCCAGCCTTCAGAATTTGCCAAGCTTGCCCTGGTAATTTTTTTCGCCGACAGGATAAACAGGGATTACCGGAAGCAGCCCGGAATAAAGAGGCTGCTCTGGCCCTCTTTTTTTGTGCTTTGCCTGATAACCGTGCTTATATTCCTGGAACCCGACCTGAGCACGGTAATAGTCATATGGCTCATAGTTTTTATGGTATTATATGTCAGCCAGACAAGGCTGCATCACATGCTGGGGCTTGGTCTTTTCGGGGCTCTGGTCACAGCTGCATATTCAGTCCTGGAGGACTACAGGAGGGAAAGGATCATTGCTTTTTTTAACGGTGCAGCCGGGGGAGAAAGCGCTAATTTCCAGGTAAACCAGTC
>CAYPXQ010000020.1:0-12225 GCA_964414685.1 uncultured Actinomycetota bacterium | reverse complement strand
GTGCCAGCATCGCTACACCTGCCTGCATCATTATCTGATTCCTGGTGTAGTTAGTCATCTCGTAGGCCATGTCCACATCCCTGATCCTGGATTCAGAAGCGCTCAGGTTTTCTGCAGCCACTTCCAGGTTGTTGATGGTATGTTCCAGCCTGTTCTGAACTGCGCCCAGTGAGGACCTTTCATCAGAGACGGTGCTTATAGCAGCATCGATAAGCCCTATAGCCGTATTTGCCCCTGAATCTGTAGTCAGGTCTATTACATCTATGCCAAGGTTCTCCGTAGACATAGCGCCGATGGATATGGAAGTAGTCTGGTCTGCATTAGCCCCTATGTGGAATGTGAATTCCTGGTCATCTACATAGGCTGCAGTTGCAAGGGCCTCAGCGGTATCGCCGCCTGCTCCAGTAGAAGCAATTGTAAATTCCAGGCCGTTTATTACCTGTGTTACATCATCTGCTGCAAGATCTGTACCCGAAGCTACTTCTACTTCATCTTCCTCGATACTCCAGTCGACTGTCTGCTTGGTAGCTGCTACTGTAGCGGTAGCCGTCCCGCCGGGGTCTGCAGCTAAAGTAAACTCTATACCTTCGACCACTTCAGTCAGGTCTGCCTGGTCACCTGTTGCTACGGTCCCGCCAGCTCCAGTTATGGACCATTCCCAGTCAGTATCATCAGTATATGCGGTGATCTCGATGGTATATGTACCGGTCTCTACATCGCCTCCAGTATCGACCGAGGGTGCCCCGTCCAGTATACTGTCATCATCGGTTATTGTACCGATAGCTGCAGTTGTTGTAGACAAAGTTACATCGTAGGAAGCGTCCCCTACGCTTGCGCCTGTTGCCACCGCTACCTCTATGATACCTTCCGTATCAGCTACTTCTGATACCGCGGCTTCCACGTCTGAACCTGTTAGCAGTTCCTTTGTATTAAAATCTGTGGTCTCTGCGATACGGTCGATCTCTACAAGAAGCTGTGAAGACTCATTGGATATATTGGTCCTGTCTTCATCAGTTATCGATCCGTTTGCGGCCTGGACTGCAAGCTCCCTCATCCTTATAAGGATACTTGAAGCTTCCTGCAGTGCGCCTTCAGCAGTCTGTATGAGCGAAATGCCGTCCTGGGCATTTCTCTGGGCCTGTCCTAGGCCCCTTATCTGTGCCCTCAGTTTTTCTGAGATACCCAATCCTGCTGCATCATCACTGGCCCTGTTTATCCTCAGGCCAGATGAGAGTCTTTCCAGAGACTTTGACCTATGGCCGTCAGTCACCCTGAGGTTCCTGTTAGCTATTAAAGCTCCGATGTTTTGGTTGATACGTAGTGACATTTTCTTTTCCTTTCTTCCTTGAAATTTACTGTTAATATAAGCATCCCTGCTTACTGCCCAGAATATCTTTCAGTGGCCCCGGGCTCCCACTCCGCATTAAAAAATATAAATCACATAATGCACCTCCTTATAATTTACCCGTTATCTTATATATCGGAAATAGATCAATAGGACTTTAGCATTTTGCGTGGATTATTTTTCTGATAAGAGTTTGCTCAGGTTTTCCTCATCTACTACTGAAGCCTGCCTGTTCTGCTCTGTCACTTCCTGATGTAGTTCGTCTCTTAATATATGAAGTTCTCTTGGCGCTTCTATCCCGATCTTGACTTTCTCGCCCCTGATCTCCAGTATCTCTATCTTGATATTGTCCGCTATGATTATGCTTTCATTGGCTTTTCTTGTAAGGACTAGCATCTAACCTGTCTTTTCAGCTTTCTGGTCTTTTAATTTTTCTTTCAACTTGATTGTCTTAAAGATCTCATGTTTTGACCTGTAGTCGCTATTATACAATATTATCTGTTTTGCTTTCATCTTTTTTTGATTGATTATTATCGGACTTAAAAGATTGAGACTTGTCTTAGAGATGTCTTTGGGTACGGTAACTATGCAAAGTATGGTCACGGCATCTCCTGCAGCCAGGCCTATTTCCTCTTTTTCCTCTTTTTCTATCCTGGGGTCATAATCCTCAAAAAAAGTCCAGGGATCACAGACCACAAAAGCAATTTTGGGATCGTCTATCGCCTGGAGCCATTTTAAAGATGAGTCTTCCAGATAATCTATGATCACAAACCTGCCCAGGTCCTCAAAACCTATTATCCCCTGTTCAAAAGTTATGATCCCTGACTCTTCAACTTCTATTTTACCGAATCTTTCGGTCTCTAATATCATATTTCTTTCCTTCTATACTGTTAGATAATATAAGATTATTTTAAATAATCAAGCAGACTCGGCGGGAATATCCTTCCTGCCACGCTTAAAGAAGTATTATATACCATCTCAGCTTTTTTAAGTTCCATTATGACTTCAGCTATGTCTATGTCCTCGTTTGTAGAAATAGTCTTGGACAGGTCAAGTATAATATTCTCATGCTGCTGTTTTGACATATTAAGCCTGTTTATCTTAGAGCCTATTTCTGAATATATATTGCCTATGTTTTTACATGCATTGTCTACTTTGTTGAGAATATCTCCGGATATCTCTTCCAGATCACCATCTATCAGGGCTTCCCTGAGATCATCTATTAACTCAAAGATATTATGGTCTGCTGAAACAGCATTACCCATATTAAACAATCTGGCGCCATTTATATTGATCTCCATCTGTGATCCAAAGGATATCTCTCTGGCCATTGAGCTGTCATCTCCTGTATAACTGATACCTCCTGGTACAGCATCCTCTACAAATGGTTTCTCCGTGGTATTAAGACCTGCAAATACATAGTTGCCGAGATACTGGGAATTTGCGTAGTTTATAAGATTCTCCTTTGACTGATCGAGGCTAAGGATTATGGAGTTCCTGCCTTCTTCATCTAAAGCTCCATTTCCCGCCTGGATAATCATATCCCTTATATCCTGCATGGTGCTGTTTATCTGATCCAGGGAGTTTTCAGTGAACTCAAGCCAGCCTGTTGCCTGGTCTATGGTCTTGATAAATTGAATATGCTGGCTTTTTTTAGTGCCCAGTATATTCAGCCTTGCAGTCTTTATCGGGTCATCAGAAGGGGCATTCACATTTTTGCCAGAGGATAGCATCTGCTGCAGACCCTGTAATTTCCTTAGATTTGTCTGAACGCTATTAGAAACTGAGTTTATAAGGCTGTTATAAGTAATCTTCATATTTTAACCCAATTCGTTTATAACTGTCTCAAAAAGCTCATCCATGACCTTTATGACTCTGGCCGCTGCATTATATGAGTGCTGGTATTTGACCATGTTTACAAGTTCTTCGTCAAGGGAGACTCCGGATATGCTTTCCCTTCTCATGTTTATTTTATTTATCAGCAGATGGGTGTTCTCCTGTTCCCTGAGGCACTGCTGCGCCTCAATGCCTATCTTTACTATAAGGCTGTTGTAATAATCGTCTACCGTAGATACCCCCCCGCCCAGGACAAGGCTGTCCCTTATTCCGGATATCTGCAATACATTGCTATTATCTCCGGGCTGGCCGGGATTTGATGCGGCTGCTATAAGCACTGTGTCATCAGCTATCTGGTCTTCAATACCGATATCTTCTATTCCGCTGCCGCTGAAAAAATCATAACCGGTAGAGACGCCGTCAAGACCATAGCCTGCGGAGTGTATGGCATTGGTCTCAGTTATCAATGCTGAGGCCATCTGGTCCAATCTATCGATCACTTCCGGAATGTAATCATCCCTGAAATTTATCAAAGAATAAAGCTGTCCGCTGGTTATGTCCGCATTTCTGCCGGAGCCCTCCCATTTGATATCATGAAAACCGCTTGCAGGGTTCAATACAGATTCAAGCTGGTAAAAATCTTCTTCCCTTACAAGCGCTGTACCGCCTATAAAGATATTGACCTGATCAAAATCTGATTGTCTCACATCTATATTTATCATATGGGAGAGGTCTTTTATGATAACATCCCTCCTGTCCATAAGGTCATTCGGATTGTCCCCTGCAATAGCCACCTGTTTTATCAATTTGTTTAATTCGGTTATCTGTTTGGCATAATTATTTATAGCCCCGGTCTGAGTTACTATCTCAGTGTCTATATCAGATTGCAATAATTGTAGCCTGCTGTGGATGCTTTTAAAAAGATTGCACATGCTCTCGGAATTCTCAATCAGGTTTTTCCTTGCTGAAAGGTCTTCCGGAGACGCTTCCAGGTCCCTCCAGGAATTCCAGTATACATCCATCATGGCCCTGAGGCCGTTTTCAGAAGGTTCTGCAAATACCGTTTCGATCTGTTCAAATATTTGAAGGCCCCTGTCCCATTTGCCTGCATTCTGCATCTCTGATATCAGCTGGTTTTCAATATATCCATCATGCAATCTGCGGATCTCTGATATCTCGACTCCAGAGCCCAGCTGCCCTGCTGAGGTGCTGCTGTTTATGCCGGGCATGCCCTCAGGCCTGCTGGTCGCCAGGACGGCCTCCTGTCTGCTGTGTCCCCGGGTGTTGATATTGGCGATATTATGGCCGATTACTTCCAGCGCTTTCTGGCTTGCCCCCAGAGCTCTGACACCTATGGTAAATCCAAAGAAAGAACTCATCTCACAACCTCTTGTCCAGCAGCATGATATTACTGTTTTTGGAGCCAAGCTTGCCGTTATTGGAGTATAGCCTGGCGTCGCTGGCGTTTAAGACAAGGCTATAAAAAGCCCTGATATTATTTTTGCCCTGCTCTATTAAAAAGACATTGTTATTATTTATCTCGCTTATCCTATGCATCAGCATCTTCATGCTTTCTATCTTCGAAGTAAACATGCTGCCATACTCTTCTTCTATGATCCCTGATACCTTTTTAAAGATATTTTTATCCAGGGCAAGGTTTTTTTTGACCGCTATTTCCTTACAGACTTTTTTGCGGATGTCTTCCTGCTCTTTTATCTCCTCAATAAGGCCGTTCTGGATCTCAGCTATCGGCTGCAGTTTTTCCTCTCCATTATTTATAAGGGCATCTTTTTGTCTCTCTGACAATCCCAATACCTTCTCATATATCTCTATCTCATTTTCTATGCAATTCAGTAATCTCTGGATATGCTCTTCCATATTATTTAACACTATCCTGACTTATAATCTTTTAGTATTTGCGAGTAGATAGCTTCGGATATGCCTATATCAGAATTCTGCGATATCTCTTCCGCGATCTGGGCCGTGAATGTATCCTGCCAGATCTCGCTTTCAAAACTTATATCTTCCTTGAAAAGATTGACGGATGACCACATCTTATCTACCATCATCTTTACGAAGATATTTTCAAAATTATCACAGGCCTGCCTGATCTCTTTTTCTTGCGGGCCCTCTATTTGCTTAGCAGCTGAATCTATGACTGCCTCTATCTGACCTATCTCTATCATTTTCACCTCATATTATTGGTAACGCCCATCATATCGTCTATAGCCTTTATAGCTTTAGAATTTATTTCATAGGCTCGCTGTGCCGATATCAGGTTTACCATCTCCTCGATCACATTAATATTCGACATCTCCTTATAGCCCTGCCTGATATCCCCAAGCTTTAACTGGCCTGCAGGTAAAGGCTGTCCCGAAGATTCTGTCTCTACATATATATTGCCGGAAATATTTTCCAGTCCTGAAGGATTAATAAAGCCCGCAAGCATTATCTGTCCCAGCTCTACACTTTCATCTGAGCCGAAAGGGACTACAGATATAATGCCATTGCTCGCCACGCTTATCTCGCTGAATTCTTCCCCCATATTGACAGGAGGCTGCAGCAGATAACCTTCCACTGTGACAATGTTCCCGGCTCCGTCGATCCTGAAGGAGCCGTCCCTGGTGTAGCCCGTAGAACCGTCAGGAAGAAGTACCTGGAAAAAACCAGGCCCTTCGATTGCCAGGTCTAATGGATTCTCGCTCTGCTGTAAGACACCCTGGGTATGTATCTTGCTTATGCCGTCCACTTTAGCGCCCATGCCTATGAATATGGTGCGGTCCTGTCCCAGGTTTATTTCCTGGCTGTAAAGGTCCTTGAAGTTCACTTCACTTTTCTTATATCCCGGAGTATTGATATTGGATAAGTTATTGGATATCAGGTCGACATTTAACTGCTGGTTGATCATCCCCGTTGCTGCCACATATAAAGAATTCATACATCCTCCAGGATCAAATATTTGTCTTGCCGACTTGATTGACAACTTTGGAAAGGGTCTCATCCTGCATGTGCAGGGCTTTCTGGCTGGCTTCATATGCCCTCATTATGGCTATCATGTTTACCATCTCCTCAACACCGTTGACATTCGATGTCTCGAGAAAACCCTGTTTCAGGTTGACCCTGATGCCTTCCGCTGCCTCAGCCGTGTCTTTTAATAGAAAATACGGGCTGTCAGTTACCACTAAGTCTTCATAGCTGCCCACTGACACTACTTTTATCTTATCTGTTTTTTCCCCGTCTATCAGTATGTTTGCCTCGGTATCCACCCCAAAGCTGCCGATATCTGTTATATTTATATAGCCGTTCTCAGCCAGTACCTTAAAGCCGTCCTGGTTCACTAAATAATTTTCACTATCTAATTCAAAGAAACCGTTTTTAGTGAGCAACTGATTGCCGTTCAGGTCTTCAACGACGAAAAAATTGCGGCTATTCAGGGCAAAGTCCAGAGGGTTCTCAGTGAATTTCAGCGAGCCGTTTTCCAGATTTACCGTAGTTTCGGTTATCACCAGGTTGGCGGAATTATTTCCCAGAAGGCTATTATTTTTCAGATTGCTTATTTCAATATCCCTGAAAGGCAGAAAAGATATATTCCTTTTCTTATAACCAACAGAATTGATGTTGGCAAGATTCCCTGATAAGACCTCCATTCTCTTTTGGTTCACATCCATCCCTGATGTGGTTAGGTATATCCCGTTTATCAATTTACCAGCTTTAGATAGATTTTTTATCGTTCTATAGAATATATCGGAATAGTCTTTAAAAACCTTTAGGATATGGAGGGAAATGAATCAGATAAGATAGAAAAGGCTGAATTTTATTATTAAAAGCATAACCAGGCTCAAAGACAGGAAGAGGGGAAAGCTGTTTTCCAGGTTCTTCTTTAATTTCTTTAGTGTCTTTTTATGTATCTGCGACACCCGGGATTCAGTAATCTGCATCATTTTGCCTATTTCCTTGAAGGTCCTGCCTTTAAAATAATACAGGTAGACTATCTTCTTTTCTTTTATATTGAGGGAACTCACTGCCTTTAGCAGGCACATCCTGTCATCCAGCCTGTCAGCAAAGTCAGGCGTATTAATAAGCAGCCCCTCATTTTCTATATTCTGATATTCGTTTTTACTGTAATTATTGTTTTCTATAAATTTCGGATCATCCAGCGACATAAGGACATAACGCTTCTTGCTGTCTTTTTTTAATCCGCCGTTTCCTGGATCCTCGTTTAAGATTTCTTCTTGCTCTTCCTTTTTTATTTCGCCTCTAAGTGTCTTTTTAAGCCAGTCCTGCTTTCTTATTCCATCTATGATAGCCCCTTTTATCCTTATAGTGGCATAAGCTTCAAATCTTATCTTTCTTTCTGGATCAAATTTACTCAAAGCATCTATAAGCCCTATATTTGCATAGCTCTCCAGATCTGAGACATCGACATAATTGGGCATCTTGAAATAGACCTTTTTAACTATTTTTTTTATGAAAGGTTGATAGTATTCTATTAATATGTTTCTGTAACTGGAGTTATTATTATTCTTATATGATTTCCATAGTTTTTCTATATTTATTTTTGTTTTCATAATAATAATATATTATTTTTAACGATTATTTTTAACATATGCTATTTATAATTATATTGTTATTGTTTATAATGTCAATGATATTTTAATTATATTATGTACTTTAATATTATAATAAATATATATATATTTATAAGTAATATAAATCATAAAATTTTTTATAAAAATATTAATAATATTAATTATTAAGAGCTTCATTAGATTGTTTAGAAAAGTATATTATTATTATTGACAATTTTAATCTATTTATTATGATGTAAGTTTAAATAATGGATAAAAGATATAAATCATAAAAATATTTAAAGAAGACAGCAGCGACTGAAAGGAAAAAATTTTTAAATAGTTTTATTAATTATGACAGATATTGAACTAATAAAGGAAAACTTTTATAACTCGCTGGTTTTTATTGATAAGCTGAAAGCAAAAGAAATTTTAAGTGGTTTTACAGCAGATGACCGCATGATGTCCTTTATTGAAAAAATTGCAGCATCGATACTGGTAAGGATTGGCGAAGAATGGGAAGAAGGGCTTTTATCGCTTTCCCAGGTCTACATGGCAGGAAAAATATGTGAAGAGATTGTTGATGAGGTCCTGCCCCCGGCAAGTCCCACGAGGAAAAGACAGCCTAAAGCTGCTATTGTTATGCTTGAAGACCATCACGTTCTTGGGAAGAGAATAGTTTATACTGTTTTAAGGTCCAGTGGTTTTGAGCTTGAAGATTGGGGGGCAGGCCTTCAAATTGATGAAATTGTCACAAAAGCTATTGAAAATAAAATCGAAGTCCTCCTTGTTTCGACCCTAATGCTAAATTCCGCATTACATGTAAAAGATTTGATTATTAGGCTTAAAGAAAAAAATCCTGGCTTAAAAGTAATTGTAGGAGGAGCTCCTTTTATCTTCGATAAAGTACTCTGGAAGGAAGTAGACGCTTATGCAATGGGGGAAAATGCGGCTGACGCAATAAAGATATTTAATGATCTAACTGGCATAAACTGACTGCAGTTTTTTTTAAATATAATTATTTCGGGCAGTTATAATAAGGATAAATCATCAATTAATAAAAAAATAGTTTCAAATAAAGAAAAAATGAATTGCATGGAAAGAGTAATGTCGGCTCTTTCTTTTAAGGAACCTGACAGGGTGCCTCTGCTTTTAACCCTTACAATGCATGGCGCCAAAGAGCTCGGACTTTCTTTAAAAGACTATTTTGCCAGCCCGCAAAATATATTTGAAGCCCAGGTTAAGATGCAAAAAAAATACTCCAATGACTTTTACTGTGGTATTTATTACGGACCCATTGAAATTGAAATTTTAGGGGTGGAAGTAATTTTTCCAGAAGACGGTCCGCCAAATTCCGGGGATCCATTGATAAAGAAATTTTCTGATATAAAAAATCTTAGTTTTCCTCGTGTAAATAAATGTAAAAGATTAAAAGAGGTATTAAAATCAATAAGCCTGCTAAAAGAATATTCAAAAGGTGAGGTACCAATAGTTGGTGTAGCGATGTCTCCTTTTTCTGTTCCGGTTATGCAGATGGGATTTGATAGGTATATGGAGCTGATCTATCAGAATGGAAGTAGTTTTAATGAACTTATGGAGAAAAATAAAAAGTTCTGCATAGAATGGTCAAACGCACAGCTTGACGCCGGGGCAACATCAGTAGTTTATTTTGATCCTGTATCATCAACTACTATTATAAACAGGGAACAATTCATCAAAACAGGCTACAAAATTGCAAAAGATACAATCAAAAACATAAAAGGCCCTGTTGCAATGCACTTTGCATCGGGAAGATGCCTTAACATAATTGACTTGCTGCCAGATATTAAAATTGCAATGGCAGGGGTCAGTATTCTGGAAGACCTGCAAAAGCTAAAAGCTGCAAGCTATGGGAAGTTTTCTTTAGCCGGGAATTTAAACGGCATAGAGATGAGAAGGTGGACAGCGGACGAAACTACTGAAATCGTAAAAGGAGCAATTATAAAAGGCGGTCCAGGCGGAGGCTTTATCCTTTCTGACAATCATGGAGAAATCCCATTTCAGGTTTCCGAAGAAATTCTTCTTGGAATATCAGAAACAGTAAAAAAATACGGGAATTACCCCATTATAGAATAAGAATATGATCTGCTTTCTTTGTTGTAATATTTATAAAAAAGAAATTGAAGCAATATCAGGTTCTGAAGATTTTAAAGGTGTTAAGACTTTTTTCTTCAATGCTTCATGTTGGAACCGGAAAGATATAAAGAGCAGATTAAGAACACAGATATTAAAAGTAAAAGAGCAATACCCCGGAGCATTAATTGAAATAATAACCTGTAGCCCATGCCTTAAAAACAGAAAAGGCAAAAGAGGGCTCATTCCGGAAAATAACAAAATTTTTTTTGATGAACAAATCATCTCCAACTGCAATTTTGTTTCTTTTGATAATGTAAACCACCTCTTTACCAGCAAAACCAATATAGACAATTATATTTCTCAAAATGCGTATCTTCTAACTCCAGGATGGCTCTTAAAATGGAAAGCTCATCTGATTGAATGGGGTTTTGACAAAAAAACCGCCGGAGAGTTTTTCAGGGAATCCGTAAAAAAATTAGTTCTGCTTGATACAGGTGTTTCCAGAGAAAGCTCAGAGAAGCTTAAAGAATTCGCCTGTTATCTGGACCTTCCTTATGAAGTGGTTTATACAGGTCTTGATTTTTTTAAACTAAATATCGGAAAAATAATTAATGACTCAAAAAACAAAATTGTAAAAAAAGAGCTGCAGAAAAAATTCTTAAAAGCAAATAAGATCGCTGCTGACTATGCCATGGCAATGGACATTATCAGCAGCATATCAAATATATCAGAAGAAAATAAAATAATAAAAAAGATATTGGAACTTTTTGTTCAGATATTCGGTGCAAAAAGGATAAATTATCTTCAATTGTTCAGTGAAAAAAAGGGACAGTTATTTTCATATCCTGATTCTGATAAAAACATTGAAGAAGAAGTGAAAGTACTGGAAAAATTCAGCAAAAATTATGAAATACTTCCTGAAAAAAATGGATTTTTAATCAACATTTCATTTTCAAATAATAAATTAGGCGTTTTGGAAGTAGCGGATATACCCTCCAGTGAAAATGAAAACTTAAATCAGTTTCTAAACCTTTCACTCGTTATTTCAAATGTTTTCAGTCTTGCCATATCAAATGCAAGAGAATACAGGGCACTTGAAAAATCCAGGAGGAAATATAAATTTATGAGTTTTCATGACGGCCTTACCGGTTTGTATAACAGGGCTTATTTTGAAGAAGAGATTAAAAGACTTAACTCGGACATTGAAAGATTCAGGCCTATAGCGGTACTATCTGCTGATGTGAACTGGCTCAAAGAAACCAATGATAAAATGGGGCATGAGTCTGGCGATATTTTGATCATTGGATGCTCTAAAATTTTATCTTCATCTGTTAGAAAAACAGATATTCTTGCCAGGATTGGAGGAGATGAATTCTGTGTAATCTTACCTAAAGCAGATGAAATTATAGTTTTAAGAATCATTGATCAAATAAGGAAAAAAGAGGCTGATTTTAATAAAGACCCTCTTAATATTAAAAAAAATATTAAGATTTCCATAGCCCTGGGTTTTGATGTAAGCAAAACCTCAACATCAAAAGATATATACGATACTCTGAAAAATTCCGATAAAAAGATGTATAAAAATAAATCTGAAATAAAAAATGACCACCTGTTTATCGAAGAATAAAATAGAACAATGACTTAGAACCCTGAGCAATCACACAAGATATAGCGGCACGATTTAATGAAAGAATTTTCAGTAAGTTGGATAGAAATGGGTAACATTTATAAATTGCCGACCCGGTCAATGGAACAGCCGTAAATATGATGGATTGGTTTCCAGGTCACATTTACGAATAATGCCGCAATGGATATGGGTATATAGGTAAACATGAAGATGGGGAAGGTAAATACATAAAGTACCTTTTTGTATGAGGGGCAAAGGATCTTTTTCCATTCCGTAATAGTGGTAATGGACTCTATTATATAAAGGAACAAATACAGGAAAGAAAAATTCAGCAGAATGGGTATAATGCCTGCAACCACCAGCGATGCTGTACCGGATAATATTATATATATAAGTTTGACAGAATAGACCAGCAAGCTTATCAGGGACACCAGTGTTGCGGGGAAAATAAGCATAAGCATGTCAAAACAGGCAAAACTTTTATTTATGAGGACACCCTTGATCAGGGAAAGGCCGTATTTTAACAACACCTGGTAAAATCCTTTTGCCCATCTTATCCGCTGATCCCATGACTGTTTGAAAGCCACGGGCTGCTCATTGGGACTTCACTCACTATTTGAAAAACACATCCCTCTTACGGAAATGAAAAAGCTTCCGCAGCCAGTGCGCTTATGCTTCTTGTATGGAACCTGACTCTGGGCAGGCAACCGCTCTATGAGCTCAGCCAGTGGGTG
>CAYPXQ010000019.1:0-7172 GCA_964414685.1 uncultured Actinomycetota bacterium | reverse complement strand
GCAGGTCTCTTCACATAGTCCGCATCCTGTACAAAGATCAGCATCGATTTCTACCTTCATGAGCATCCTTTCTGTTATTTGTTTCCAATAGCGTTACGGGCAATACTGTAGAGTAATATACAAAATTTTTTTTGCTATTTCAACAAGAAAAGATAATAAAAAAATACCCGGGGAAACGGCCTTAAAATGATTGATGGCGCCTGTTATAATTGCGGTATTAGATTAATATTAGTAGAATCCTTAAGGATAATAAATAAGGTAAAGGCCATAGACCGTGTCCTGCCTTATTGGCTCAAAGATGAATGGAAAAAAGGAAAATATAACCGGCATGGATTTTTTTTGCAGGGATACGGCAGCGGTGGCCAGGGCGCTTCTGGGAAAAGTGCTGGTCAGCGGCCGCCCCCCGGGACTTACCGCAGGCATAGTAACAGAGACAGAAGCATATTACGGTACAGGCGATCCTGCAAGCCATGCCTACAGGGGGATGACGCCCAGGAGCAGCATAATGTTCGGGAAAGCGGGAGCCGCTTATATATATCTCTGCTATGGAGTTTACTGGCTTTTGAATGTGGTTACCGAAAAGGAAGGGGTCCCCGGAGCAGTCCTTATAAGAGCTGTCAGGCCCTTAAGGGGAATAGAAGTGATGCAGGAAAGACGGGGATGTGCTGGGCTTAGAGGCCTGGCAGACGGACCGGGCAAGCTAACCATTGCCATGGGTATAGATGGCCGCGATAATGGAACCGATATGGCATTACCCGGCAGCGGCCTTTACTTCGCACAGGAACATGCAGGTAAAGTGTTTGATATAGAAAATACAGTCCGCATAGGCATAACCGGCGGGAAGGACAGGCTGCTCAGATTTGTCGCTGTTGGATTATGATTCAGTTTTAAATATAATAGGTCTATGAATAATTTGACAGAGGGATAATTACCATGGGTTTTGAAGATATAAAAAAGCTTTCCTACATGTCCAGGAGGATGTATGTAATAGAAAGTATCTGCAAGACCAGGTCTATCGACCTGGAATACCTGTTCGGGCTTTTCAATCTTTATAACCAGAAGAACAGCGGCAGGTGGTTCTGGCAGAAAGCTTCCTTTACCGGTACCCTGAAGAATGCTTATGACGGATTCAATAAAAGAGTGGACGATATAGTAAAGCAGATGAAGAAAACCGATGAAGCCGGATTTGATGCCATGGTCATGGACTCGTCAGGGCTCCTGGACAAGCTGCTTACAGGTATGGAATTAAGCTGTGAAGTAAACAGGGAAAACGACTTTGATCATGTGAAGGGCTTCCTGGACAACAATCTCAGAGGCCTTATAGATGACAGCCTCAGACCTTTAAGGAGCCGGAAGGCAGGCTAGGAGCTTTCCTCATCCAGCGCTTCAAGGCTTACGGTATATTTCCTGAACTCCTCAAAGACTATATTGCTGTCTAAAAAAGGTCCATGGCCGGAATCTTCTGATTCTAACAGTATAGTGTATTCACCCGGCACAAGTGCTGTCTCTGCAGTGTCTCCAGCAGGCACCGGGGCCATATGGCTTTCCGGGCCTTCTATGTAGGCAGTAAGCTTTTCTGCCGTATCATTTATTATCACCAGCATGCCTGAGCCCGGAGTATTTACATATTTTCCCGAAACCTGATCAAAAAGGCCGCTGTACGGTTTTTCGCGGGCCAGGATTATCTTTGATTTTACCAGATTTTCCAGTACCAGGTCAGCCATATCCGGGTTATGCTCTATAAGTCTTTCATACATAAATACAGCGGTGGTAAAATCTGACTTCATAAAGGCTGCGTCTCCCGAATCTCTTACAGCCTGGGCCGGAGTGGCCTCAAAGATCATGCCGGTCTTGTATTCTGCCACCCTGTCTATCTCAGGCTCCGGATCAGCTTTAAGAAATCTCAAAAACCATTCCAATGCATCTTTATGATCGGATTCTGAACCCGATGCAAGCGCCATATCCAGGTAGGCATCGTATGCCGCCTCCCGGGCGGACTGGTAATAGTCGCTTTCCTGGTAGTCTGCTATTATCTCTTCCAGAAGCCTTATGCGTGAAAGTATGTCGCCATGGCGGTCAAAGCTTTCCGATGCATCAAAAAGATACCGGGGTATCTTGTACAGGGCTATGAATGCTTCATTACTGTCGGGAAAACCCGATTTTATCTGCTTAAGTATTTCAATGGAATCCATATAGCTGCCGGCCGCTTCCAGGTGTTTCCCGTCCTCTTTATGCTCAAGGGCAATGCGGTAATGGATATCCTGGAGTATATCCATTACTTCAAGCTGCTGCCGGTCGATAACTCCCTTATCTATGGCAGCATTAAAGCTCCTTAGGGCTTCATTAAACTGATTATTATCATAATAAGCATATGATATCGTCTCCAGCGCCTCTTCAGCATACCTGCTGCTGGGGTAGGATGCCAGGATGGAGTCCAGCCGGCTTATGGCGCCTGGATAGTCTTTTTCCTCAATACGGGCATCGGCTTCACGGTACAGGGCAAATGGGCCGAAAACACTGGACAATACCAGTCCTATGGTAAAAGCTATGAAAATAATTATAAATACAAAACCGGCATTGCATCTCCTTACCAGGTTATATATGGCAAATATCAGGCTTAAGACTATAATAGGTATGCTGAAATAGGGAAGCATGTCCCAGAACCTTCCCCGGTCAAGATAGGAGACAACTAAAAGCCCCACTGCAGAAGCAGAGAACAAAAACAAAAATAAGATTGTAAACGGACCTATTTTTCTTCTTCTATTATATTCATACATAGGGTGAAAAGTTCACAAAAATTTATACAATATTAGCATAAAAACTGCATATAAAAAACAAGGGGACAAATATTGTGTATTGCTACTTGTAACTGGTATTAGGTGATAAAAGGGAAACACGGCACCCTTTGATATCTCAGGGATATTCCATGACAAGGGTATCCCAGTATTTTCCGTTATAAAGATGATTTCTTTTAAGCACCCTTACCAGCCTGAAGCCGCAGTTCCCATATACTTTTATGGCCCTGTGGTTATAGGTATAAACATTGAGCCGCACCTTCGACATCTCAAGTTCATCCAGGGCAATACCTGTCAGGGTCTTTACCGCATCCGTACCAAAACCCCGGTCCCAGTAATCCTTTTCACCTATCACTATGCCCAGTTCGCAGGTCTTTCTTCTCATGTCGATCTTATGCAGGGCACAATTGCCTATATGCATATCTGTGGTCTTTTCCAAAATGGCAAATACTATGTCGGTGCTGGAATCCTTGATATATTCAAACCACTGCTCCTCCTGTTTTGCCGTAAGGTCTCCGAAGCTCTGGCTCAGGTATTTATTTACCAGGGGATCGGTAAGCCATGCCAGCGAACAGGAAAGATCATCTTTTTCCAGGGGGCGGAGTATTACTTTGCCCCCTGGAAACCTCTTTGTCAGGATCGACTCCAGGCCCTCTATCATGCCCCTTATTTGCCTTTTTTGTCCATTTTGTCTATGAATGCATTTACCAGGTCTATAGGTACGGGAAATACTATGGTGGAATTCTGTTCTGTAGCTATCTCCTTTAAGGTCTGCAGGAATCTTAGCTGCACTGATACCGGGAATTTGCTCAATACTTCTGCCGCATTTGCAAGCTTCTCGGAAGCCTGGAATTCTCCCTCAGCGCTTATTATCTTGGCCCTTCTCTCCCTCTCGGCTTCTGCCTGCCTGGCAAATGCCCTCTGTATGCTCTGTGGCAGCTCCACATCCTTTATCTCCACTGTGGAAACTTTGACGCCCCAGGGGTCTGTCTGCTCATCTATTATCTTCTGGAGTTCCTGGTTTATCTTATCCCTTCTTGCCAGCAGGTCGTCAAGGTCTGCCTGGCCCAGTATGCTCCTCAATGTAGTCTGGGCGATCTGTGAAGTAGCCAGCATATACCTTTCTATCTTGACCACGCTTTTCTCCGGGTCCATGACCCTGAAATATACCACTGCGTTTACCTTGACCGGCACATTATCCCTGGTTATCACATCCTGCGGCGGCACATCCATGGTAATAGTCCTGAGATCTACCTTTACCATTTTGTCCACAAAGGGGATTATAAGGAATAAGCCAGGCCCTTTGGCTCCCCTTAACCTTCCAAACCTGAAGATAACCCCTCTTTCATATTCCTTAAGGATCTTTATAGCGGAAAAAAGCAATATCAAGACTATCACTAATCCAAATACAATGCCCACGATCGGTCCTACAAGCATATCATCCTCCTCTGTCTTCTTCTTTTATTTCTGATACTGTCAGGGTCAATCCGTCTATGGATATTATCCTGACCTTTTTCCCCTGCCCGATACTCCTGCCTGTATCAGACACGGCATTCCATATCTCTCCCGATATTTTTACCTGTCCCCGGGGCCTGAGGGTGCTGGAGACCACAGCCGTACCGTCTATAATGCCGTCCTTCCCGGTGACGGGCTTTACCCTGTGTGCCTTATACACTGCCCTTACCACTATGAAAAGGAAGCCGGAGACCACTACCGCTACAGTTATTATAAGGCTGGCAGCTACCCTTAGATAGGGAGCATCGGTATTGATAAGCAGGAAAGAGCCTATCACCAGAGATACTACCCCGGCAATAGAAGGTATCCCGCCCAGGGCCATAAGTATGTCTGCCACGAACAGGATGACGGCCAGTATTATGAGGCCCAGCCCGGCATAGTTTATGGGAAGGACGCTCAGCGCATACAGCCCCAGTATCATCAGCAGGGCCCCTATAGCCCCGGAAATACCCAGTCCTGGCTGGGAAAGCTCATAGATAATACCCAGGGTGCCCAGGGAAAGCAGTATATATGCGATATTGGGATTGGATATGACATGAAGAAACCTGGCCATAAAGTTCATCTCTATCTCAACCGGGGTTATCCCCGAGGTCCTGAGGGTGTAAGTCTTTCCCAGCTTTTCCACAGTTTCCCCGTCGATCTTTACCAGGAGTTCATCCAGGTCGGCTGCCACATGGTCTATGACCTCCAGTCCAAGCGCCTCCTCTGCAGTTATGGATACGCTTTCCCGTACCGCCTCTTCTGCCCATTCAGCATTACGGCCCCTGGCCAGGGCCAAATTCCTTATATATGAGACAGAATCATTGATGACCTTTTCCATCATCTCGGGAGATACCTGCTGGTCACCTCCCAGGTTTACCGGATGGGCCGCCCCGATATTGGTAGAAGGCCCCATTGCCGCAATATCGCCCGCATAAGTAATAAAAACACCGGCTGAGGCTGCCCTGGCTCCCACCGGATATACATAGACTATGACCGGTATATCTGCATTCAGCATGCCGGTTATTATGTCCCTCATAGATGTCTCAAGGCCTCCCGGAGTGTCCATCAGTATTACCAGGCCGTAACCCGATTCCCGGGCGCGTTCCAGGCACTGCTGGATGTACCTGGCAATGGAAGGCTCGATAATACCTTCCAGTTCACAGATATAGAGTCCCTCGAGCTCCAGAGTATCTGCCCCGGGAGGCATATTGTCTGCATCCCCTTTTTCCTGCTGGTAGAAACTGCCTGAAACAGCAAGGAAAACAGGAAGTATGGCTGCTATAAACAGCAGCATTAGAAATTTTTTTCTTTTTTTACACCCTGCCATCATACCACAGTCCCCGGGGATGATGAAAAATACATCATCATACCAGTATTTAAGCCTTTTTATTATTATACTATAAAACTTAAGAAAAAAATTTGTGATAAGGCGTTTAAGATATTAAAATCTAATTGATGAACCGTTTACTGCCTGAGGGCGGCGGCCATCGAAATATTGAAAAAATTATTCTGCAGGAGGTCATGATGGAAAAATGGGAATGCCAGGTATGCGGTTATATATATGATCCTGAGCAGGGTGACCCGGATAATGGTATTGAAGCCGGCACCAGCTTCGAAGACCTTCCCGACGACTGGGTTTGCCCGGAATGCGGGGCTTCAAAAGACGAGTTTGAAGCGGTATAGTCTTTATTATAAAAAGGCAGTCCTATAAAAGGGCTGCCTGCCCTACATATTGACCCGGATAGCCCTGACCGGACAGCAGTCAAGGCATAGCTCGCAAAGTATGCATTTATCCTTGTCGAACTGAAGCTTCTTCGTTTTCTTATCCAGGCTCAGTGCCCGGGTGATGCATACAGATGTACATTCTCCGCAGTCTACGCAGGACTCCCTGTCTATGATTATATCCCTGGCGGCTTCCTGGACCCTTATACCCGATGATTCCAGATAACGGACAGCGCCGTCTATCTTTTCATCAGCACCCTTTAATTCTATAAGCATCCTGCCTTCCGCATCGGGTGTGATCTCTGCCCTGAGTATATTGAACTCCAGGTCGAATTCCTTTACCAGCTTATAGGTTATGGGTTTTGTGACCCGGTCTTCGGGAAATGAAAGCACCAGTTTTTTCTTCTTCATCAGAGTTCCTCCTGGCTAAGTATGTCAAGGGACCTGTACTCGCCTTCCATGGGAAGGGCCTTTACCATATTGGTCAGCTCGAAGCTCCCGGAGGATATCCTTTCCTTTAGCAGGTCGGCTATCTCAAGGGCCATGGCATAGCTTGACATGGAACCTGCCTGCACTGATTTGCCTTTTATATTTATCTTTCCGCTCCTGAGCTGCCTGTAGTCGACTTTGCCGTAAGATGGTTTGCTCCTTCTCTGTACCGAGTAATCAAAGATCTCTACCTGGATCTGGTCATCGCTAATTTTCAAGAATTCCATCATCTCCTCGTCCAGGACCGGTATGGGAATGCCTATACCCACAAACATGGACACTCCGTATCTTTCGAATACAGCCGGCCTTATATACCTGGGGGACATATGTTTCAGGTCCCCTGCAACTGCCAGCGTGCCTGCCAGCCCGGTGGGGGTACCATTGGACAGTCTTTGCCTTTCAGGATTGTGCTGGGTCCCTGTCCAGGAGACATAGCCTTCGGCACCGCCTAAGAATATCCTGGTGCCTATCCCGATTGTCCTGTAATAGGGGTCGTTAAGAAGGGGGCTTAGCTGTCCGGCACTGGAGTATGTGGCATTGGTGAACCTGGGAAGAAGCTTTCCCATGTAAGTATAAATGGTCCTGTTGGAAGAATTGGTGGCTACGGCATAGTTCTGGTATGCATTCCGCGGATTGTATAGATATGCCTGGTTTATGGTGTCCCTGGTT
>CAYPXQ010000018.1:0-8601 GCA_964414685.1 uncultured Actinomycetota bacterium | reverse complement strand
GGCGGCGATCTCCCTTATATCGATGGAAGAAGGATATACCGTATTGTCTGTCCTGGGATAGCTGATGTAACCGTTCATATACAGGCTCTCTGCCACATTTATGGTCTTAGGAGCGCTAAATCCCAGGGAACTGGCACTCATTATGAGGTTGGTGGTGTTTAAGGGGGTGGGGGGCGTTATCTGTTTTACCGATTCCTTTGACTCTATTACTTCTCCGTGATCACCCAGCCTGGCAAATACAGCCCGGGCCTCGTCCTTTCTGGTGAACTTCTTTTTCCTGTGGACAGCCTCGAATTCTTCCCCGGGATCGGTGGAAAGCCTTACCTTTATCACCCAGTAAGGTTCAGGCTTGAACTTCTTTATCTCCAGCTCACGCTCCACTATAAGCGCCAGAGTGGGGGTCTGCACTCTTCCCACGGAAAGGAATTTATCTTTCACCTGGTATGTGGCCAGGGATATGAACCTGGTGAGTACCGCGCCCCATACCAGGTCAATGTCCTGACGCGCCCTTCCGGCAAAAGCCAGGTCCAGGTCTATGCGCCCCAGTTTGGAGAAGGCCTGGTCTATGTCCCTGGGAGTTATTGCGGAAAACTTTGCCCTTTTTGAGACCAACTGGCTGTTTTTGTCCTGGGCTATCTGCAGGGCATCATATCCAATAAGCTCGCCTTCCCTGTCATAGTCGGTGGCTATTATCACTTCATCAGCCTGGGAGGCTATCTTTTTAAGGGCCTGGATTATCCTTTTCTGTATGGGCATTTTTTCTATCCCGGCATCTATCAGGTCAATGGGGTCGACCTTGAACCAGTTTGAGTATTCTTTGGGGTAGTCTACCTTCAGTATATGTCCCTTAAGCCCTATCACAGCATAATCCACACCGTTTAAGCTGAACCTGTGTACGGGTACACCAAATGACTTTTCTTCGGAAACGCCGTTGCCCGAAAGTATTTTGGCTATCCTTTTGGCTGCTATCTCTTTTTCGCTTATTATAAGTCTCATATATTAATTCTTGAAAAACGGTATTTAGGACTGAAATGATATCACTAAAACAGATAAAAATACAATTCAAATGATTTCTCTTAATAGGGTTATTATCATATAATCTAGTCTTAAAGAAATGAAGAAGAAAGACTTATCTTAATACCAATAATTAATTATAATGGTTTAAGAGTCTTATTTTTTTGATCAAAATATGACTATGGGTCCAGGGGGCTATATGACAGATAATGATATCGCCGCTAAAATAAAAAAACTGAAAACAGAAAAAGATGCTGTCATACTGGCGCACAACTACCAGATAGGCCCGGTGCAGGATATTGCTGACTTTGTGGGTGATTCCCTGCAGCTGAGCATAGAGGCCAGCAGGACTGAAAGCTCTATAATAATCTTCTGCGGGGTGCACTTTATGGCCGAAACGGCAAAGATCCTAAATCCCGGGAAAAAAGTGCTGCTCCCCGACAAGGATTCAGGCTGCCCCATGGCAGATATGATAACTGCGGAAGACTTAAAAAAGCTGAAAGCCGGACACCCCGGTGCTGTGGTAATATGCTATGTGAACTCTACCGCTGAAGTAAAGGCATTAAGCGATATATGCTGTACTTCCTCTAATGCGGTAAAGGTGGTAGAATCGGTATCTCCTGATGATGATATAATCTTTATTCCTGACAAATACCTGGGCAGCTATGTCCAGTCAAAGACAGGAAGGAAGATGATACTCTGGAACGGTTACTGTCCCACCCATGTCAGGATAAATGCCAGGAATATAATAGAGCTGAAAAGAAAGCACCTGGATGCAGAGGTAGTGGTCCATCCGGAAAACACCCCCGATGTCATAGAGGTGGCCGACAGGGTAGAATCCACCGGAGGCATGCTGAGGTATGTGAAGGAGTCGCCAAAGAAGACCTTTATAATAGGTACTGAGACCGGTATAATCCACAGGCTTAAGAAGGAAAACCCGGACAAGGTATTCATACCGGCCATGGACAAAGCCATATGCCCCAATATGAAGCTTATAACCCTGGAAAAGGTCATGTGGTCCCTGGAACAGGAAGAGACTGAAGTAATAGTCCCGGAGGACATTGCCAGAAAGGCAAAATCCGCTATAGACAGGATGATAGCCCTTAAATAGCTTATAGATAAGAGATGCTCATGAGACCCAGATATTTAGTAGATCCAGCTCTTACGGCCAGGGTACACCCCTATTGCGACTGTGTGATCATAGGCAGCGGTATAGCCGGATTGTCCACTGCCATATGGCTTTCGGAATATGATGTAAAGGTGCTGACAAAAAGCTCTCCCTCTACATCTACTACCTGGTACGCCCAGGGAGGCATCGCCGCCGCCATAAAGAAGCCCGACTGGTGGAAAAAGCATTATGAAGATACCATCATTGCCGGCCAGGGTCTGTCTGACAAAAAGGCAGTAGAGATACTGGTAAAAAATGCGCCGGCCATGATAGAAAAGCTGGTGGAGATCGGCACCAGATTCGATATTGCCGAGGGAGAGGTCAGCCTTACTACTGAAGGCGGCCACAGCCATGCCCGCGTGCTCCATGCCGGCGGAGATGCCACCGGGGAGGAAATAGAGAAGAAGCTGGTAGCCTTTGCCGGAGGGCAGCAGCATATAGACTTTAACCCTGATTATTTTGCCCTGGATGTGATCACTTCAGGCGGAAAATGCCTGGGAGTCATGGGACTGGACCCGGATAAAAAGACCATTGAGATACACCCTTCTTCCAATGTGCTGGTGGCTACCGGAGGCATAGGGCAGCTTTTTGAGCTTTCCACCAACCCATCCATATCCACAGGTGACGGCATAGCCATGGCCCGCAGGGCAGGAGCCGAGATCATGGATATAGAATTTGTCCAGTTCCACCCCACCGTATTCAAGACTGATGACGGTAAACTTTTTCTCATAAGTGAGGCTCTCCGGGGTGAAGGGGCATATCTGAGGGACTGCAGGGGCAACCGGTTCATGCTGGGAAGACATCATCAGGAAGAACTTGCTCCCAGGGATGTGGTGGTAAAAGAGATGATAAGGACCATGGACAAGAGCAAATGCAACTTTGTCTATCTTGATGCCACCCATATATCGAGGAGCCACCTGAAGATAAGGTTCCCCAATATAATAGCCAAGCTGAAGGAGAACGGGCTGGACCTGTATAAGGACCTTATAAAAGTGTCGCCGGCCGAGCATTATCTTAACGGAGGCATAAGGACCGATTACAGCGGCAGGACCAATATCCAGGGACTTTTTTCCTGTGGTGAGACGGCTGCCACCGGTGCCCATGGAGCCAACCGGCTGGCCAGCAATTCATTGATGGAGGGCCTGGTATACGGCTGGCGCATACACCAGGATATCGATAAAAGACTAAAAAACCCTTCAGGCAGGGATAAAAGATCTGTGCTTTCCGCCATAGACAGGCTGGTAAAGAAAGGCGGGGGAAACACAGACAGGGGGTTAAGTTCCGGCAAAGGTGTCGATACTGTTACCCTTATATCCAGCCTCAGGAGCCTCATGTCCCGTGAAGTGGGGATATTGAGGGACAGCCAGGGGCTGGAGGAAGCGCGGGAATTCGTAGATTTCCATATGGGCAACCGGAGTCTTTATGACTGCTGCGATAAAGATGTGCTTGAATTTGCCAATATGCTTACAGTTGCAGACCTTATTGTAAAAGCGGCTTCTATCAGGGAGGAAAGCCGGGGCACCCATATGAGGTCTGATTTCCCCGAACGTGATGACAAAAAATGGAAAAAGCATATAATACTAAAAGACGGCAGGGTAAGTTACAGAAAAGCGGATTAGCATGGTAAACAGGTTGGAAAAATACGAGATCGCAGGCCTTGTAAGATCAGCCATAAAGGAGGATATAGGTGGCTACGGGGATATAACCTCAAAATACCTTTTACCGGAAAAGAGCATCTCCTCCGGATATATCATATGCAAGCAGCCGGGCGGGGGGGTCCTCTCCGGCATGGATGTGGCAATGTATATATTTAAAGAGATAGACCCGGAAATAAGGATAGCTCCCCTGAAGCAGGATGGAGAAATACTGGATGACAGGGAAAGGATATGCGATATCGAAGGCCCGGCAGCGTCAATACTGAAGGCTGAGCGGACTGCCCTTAATTTCATCCAGCATATGTCAGGCATTGCTACCCTTACATCAAAGTTTGTAAAAATTGCAGAGCCTTTCGGGGTAAAGATTGCAGATACACGGAAGACCAGGCCCCTTTTAAGGAAAATAGAGAAATATGCAGTAAGATGCGGGGGCGGCCATAATCACCGCTTCGGCCTCTTTGACGGCATCCTTATAAAGGACAATCATATAGCAGCCGCCGGAGGGGTGCTTAATGCTGTCAAAGCCATAAGGAAGGATGTGCCCCATACCCTGCGGATCGAAGTAGAGGTAAAGGACTTCGATGAACTGGACCAGGCTCTGGAAGGAAAAGCTGACATAATAATGCTTGACAATATGGATCCCCGTACCATGAAAAAAGCTGTCAGCATCATAAGGAAGGCAGATAAAGAGATAATCGTCGAGGCTTCAGGAAATGTAGATCTGGATACTCTGCCAGACATCTGCAGGTCAGGAATAGATATTGTATCAGTAGGAGCTATCACCCATTCGGCCCCGGCCCTGGACTTCTCCCTGGAGCTGGAAGATTAAAACACACGGCCGCTGCCCTTCTGTAACTATCATATTACTTTTTGTCTTTTTATATATTAGTCAGCCAGGTAACAAATACTGTATTTCTATATATTCAACCATACTGGGAAATTTACTTGACTATTTCCCAGTATGGTTTAAACTATTTTTATGAAAAAGAGGAATATATATAAAAGGATCTGGGATGATCTTTTCCCCGACAAGTCCTTAATATTGCTGGCAGGACCGCGCCAATCCGGCAAGACTACTTTTGCCCGGGATATTGCGGCAAAGGATTTTAAGGATATAATCTACTTTAACTGGGATATAGATGATGATAAAAGAAGGCTATTAACTGATCCTGTCTTCTTCTCAAAAATACCAAAAAGCAGTATCTCATCAAAACCCCTCGTGATACTTGACGAGATACATAAATACCGGGACTGGAAGAATTATCTCAAAGGCATTTATGATCAATTTGAGAAGGAATATAATTTTCTGGTAACTGGCAGCGGACGTCTTGAGTACTCAAGGAAAGCCGGGGACTCGCTTGCCGGCAGATATCTCAAGTTCCATATTTTCCCCTTTACATTGTCTGAACTGACATCACCGGAAACCGATCTCGCAGATTTCCTGGAAAACCCGCTGGAGGATTTTGAAGATGCGGTATCTGGAAACACATCTGATAACTTTGACAACCTGTGGGAACTCAGCGGATTCCCGGAACCTTTCCTAAAAGGCAAAAAGACTTTCTGGTCCGCATGGTCTCAGACATATGGACAGCAAATTGTACGGGATGACCTTACAACATTTGCAGACATACGCAATATTGACCTGGTAGAGACACTATTTGTCCTCATCCCGTCCAGGGTAGGAAGTCCCTTCTCCATAAATAACCTTGCACAGGATCTTAAGGTAGCTTTTGATACAGTTAAGAACTGGATGTTTCTTTTTGATGCTTTTTATTTGACTTTCAGGATCTCTCCCTGGACTGAAAAGATCTCCAGAAGTATCCTTAAAGAGAAAAAAGTCTATCTTTTTAATTATCCTGTGATCGATGATGAGGCGGCCCGTTTTGAAAATCTGGTAGCAGTTGAACTACTGAGAGCTGTAGAGACCTGGAAAGATCACGGCCGGGGAGATTTTGCACTCAGTTATCTCAGGGACAAAGACAAGCAGGAAGTAGATTTTCTTATAACAAAAAATAACAGGCCTGTTTTTATGCTGGAAGCAAAGTTATCAGGGGACAGGCCCTCGCCTGGTATTATTAAATTCCAGGATACTTTAAATATTCCTGCCATACAGCTGGTTAAAAAAGATAATATCAAAAAGATCTATAAGAATAAGAAAAACAATATCCTGGTCATCACTTCCCACAAATGGCTTTCTGCTCTGCCCTGACCGCATCCGCAGATCAAAATATTTTCTTTATTTTTTCAGATATAGCTTTTTTGGATCTTCAGACTATTTATAAGAATTTTCTTACTCTTCACATCAGTGTAGCGGCCGCGGCTCATCGGCTGCATGCAGGGGGAGCTTTTCCGTCTCATACAGGTATACTGAAAAACGGTCCAGGTCAATCTTTACCCCTCCGGGCTCCCGCCTGCTGGCGGTGATATAATGTTTTTTTCCTGGATCTATCTTTTCCAGCATCTCCTGCCTGGAGTAACCGGAGATAAGCCTGATGCCCTTCTCTGTAAGTATAAATACAGGTATCTTCATCCCCAGCTGAAGTATGGCTGCCGGTCCCGCTATCTCCCAGATATTGCTGGACGCACAGGCCCAGGCAATATCGCAATACTTCCTTATAATTTCTGCCTGCTTCCTGTTTATGCCGGTATTGCAGACTGAGAGGATAGTTATACTGACATTATTTTTCCTTTCGATCTCCCTTATCTTTCCCGGTATATCATCCTGGTCTCCCCTGACAGTGACGGCAATATGCTTATAACCCAGGGAGACAGCCTTCTCTACTCCGGCCGCCTGGTCTATCTTTGCTATACTGTGATCAAGTATCATACCCTCTTCTTTCTGGATCTTCTCAATTATTCCCTTTACAGGGGAGGTATAGAAGACCCCGTTCATATAGGCGCCTATGCCCTGTACCAGCATAGGGTTGGAGGTCATTACAGTACCTGCGCCTTCACAGACAAGCACAGCGCAATCAGCCACCTTTCGCTTCAGGGCATACATCATTATCTCTGATGCCCCGAAGGGTACGATTATCTTATCTTCTGCCACTATCCGGTCGCAGGTAAACATTCCCCACATTTCAAACTGCTTATTGAATTTTTGCTTTATGGATGCCTTATCCGCATCGGTAGTCCCAAAAAGCGCCTTGAAAAGCGGGCAGTATTTTACAGTAGGCTTTCCAACATGGATGACCTTTCCTCCGGAGATGGCGACCAGCGCTCCCGCCTTCCTGGTCACATGCAGGTCGGAAGGAAGCCCGCCCTGTTTCTTTTTTATCTCTTCCAGGAATCTTTCCAGTCTTTTTTTCATATTAGTACCTCAGGATCTTCCGAAATCAGAGATAAGTAATACCTCATACTTTGTCCCATCACAGGACTTAAGCAGTTTTTTATCTGCAGTTATAAGGGGAGCATCATATTTTTCAGAAAAAGTTATATATATGCTGTCGTAAAGGGATATATCCAATTCCCTTGAGCATTTAAAAGCTTTTTCCAGGAATTCCTTATCTGTGTCTAATAAAAGTATTACCTGGTATATATTCGATATTATCGACTTTATATCCTCAAAATCCAGATCCTTTTTCAATCTCAAAGTATTAAGGATCTCGTAGACGAGTAATTCTGGAGCCATAAGTATATCTTTATCCGACAATAGATATTGATAAAGCATATCTGCCTTTTCCAGATCATATTCATCTTTTCTGTAGTACCATTTTAAAGCCACAGACGCATCAACTATATATTTTTTTGTGCCTGATTCTTTAAGAATAAACTCTTTTACTCCGGTCCTGTCTCCATTATATGTCAGTATATTCTCCAAATCATTCACCTTCCCATCTTTTCAGAAGTTCATAGGCTCTCCCATCCCTAGCTTTTCTAAGTTCTTTTACAGGATCCCAACCATCCAAATTATTTTTCATTAACTTTTTACTCAGCTTTTTAATCTCTTCTACTGCATTTCTCTTGCGGATGAAATAATCATCCTTTTCTTCCATTAAGAAATAACTATTAACTGCTTCCATGAAGAACTGATTCCTCTTCAGGCCTTTCTTCTTCCTATAATCGTCGATCTTTTTTAATTCTTCATCAGGCAGCGACAGTAATACTTTCGCCATGACTACTACCTCCTGACATATACTATTATATATATTATTATATATACTTATGAATATATTACAATACTTGTTTTTGGCCTATAAATATACAGGACTTGGCCCCAGATGAAAAATCCTGGTAAATAGGATAAGATATTGATGTATTGATATCTATAGCCGGAGGTGTTCAAGCTATGTTAAAAATTACAAGTCCTGCCTTTGAAAACAATGGTGATATTCCGCCAAAGTACACATGTGACGGTGACAATGTAAATCCAGAGCTAATATTCGAAGGAGTGCCTTCTGGAGCGGAAAGCCTGGTGCTTATAGTAGACGACCCGGATGCGCCCCGGGGTACCTGGGTGCACTGGACAGTTTGGAATATAGATCCTTCTACAGATTCCATAGTAGAGGACAGCGTGCCTCCTGGTGCTGTGGAGGGGAATACGGACTTCGGAAGGCCGGGATATGGGGGACCATGCCCTCCGTCAGGTACACACAGGTATTTCTTCAAGCTGTATGCGCTTGACACTGACCTGGACCTGGATATAGCCTCTGAAGCATCAGACATCGAAGCCGCTATGGAGAGACATGTCCTTGCCAGCGCAGAGCTTATAGGACTTTATTCTAGACAATGATCAAAGCTCCTGCGGATATAAGCATGAGTTTT
>CAYPXQ010000017.1:0-2933 GCA_964414685.1 uncultured Actinomycetota bacterium | reverse complement strand
TGTCTATTATTATATATTATGAATATTAGGTGTCAATAGAATATTTTTTAAATTATCTACTTTTAGATAGTATTATTAAAATATAATTTTCTTGGTAGCGCATAGGGGACTCGAACCCCTGTTTTAGCCGTGAGAGGGCTATGTCCTGGGCCACTAGACGAATGCGCCACAGGTATGAATTTTATCTATAATGGATTTATTTGTAAATAGCAGTTTTTTTTGCTGTTGATCTATACTGGCTATAAAAAGGACTGCGGGGAATCCTACAGGCTTATGACCTCTATATCCAGGCTTTTAAGCTTCTCGATAAACTGGCTGTCTGCCTCCGAATCAGTTATAAGGGTATCTATCACATTTACAGGAGCTATATGATTTATTGATACATGCCCCAGCTTGGAATGATCACAGAGGGCGATAACCCTCTTGGCGCTGCCTATGATCATCTTCTTGGTCTGGGCTTCGATGTGGTCAGTTGCGGTAATGCCCTTTTCAATGTCTATCCCTGTAATACCTATAAATGCCTTATCTACATTGAAATTCTTGAAAGTATTATCGGCAATAGGTCCTATAAGTGAATGGGTATCAGTCCTCAGCAATCCTCCGCTGAGGGTTATCTCGAACCGGGGATTGGTGTTTTCCAGGAAGGTAGCGATGTCACAGCTGTTGGTGATGACCTTGAGGCTGGTGACATGGTTCAGATTAAGTGCTGTCTGGAGACCTGTGGTCCCCGCCTCCAGGAGTATCACATCATCATCCTCTATCATCTTCGATGCCGCCAGGGCTATCTTCTTCTTTTCCTGGATGAATTTTTCCTTCTGGGTATTGAATTTCATCTCAACTCCTACGGGCACTATGGCCAGGGCTCCGCCGTAAGTCCTTTTTACCAGGTTTTTCCTGGCCAGGCGGTTTAGGTCCCTCCTGATGGTCGTCTCCGAAACTTCAAGTGTCCGGGCTATATCTATAGCATTTATGCTCCCGGTCTTCTTTATCTGGTTTAGTATATACTCTCTTCTTTCTTCACCCAGCAAGCTTTACTCCAGTCATTCATTTTGTTTCCATTTCTGCAGCTTTTAGATTAGCTTAATTATAGGGGTTTTATATAATTTTTAAAACTTATATACTATAATTGATTATCCTCAACCCTGTATTAAAACATATGAATGCAAAAGAACAAAAGGAAAAGAATATTGAAAGCGCCAGGGAGATAATCCAGGCGCTGTCCAAGATCGGAGAGGCCATCACCTCAGACCTCTATCTCGAGGATATACTTAAGCTTATAGTGGCTGTGACTGCTGAAGTAATGGACTCCAAGATATGCACCCTTATGCTCCTTGATACCAGGAAGAAGGAGCTGGTTATAAAAGCTACCCAGAGCATAAGCAAGGATTATATAAATAAGAATCCGATCAAGCTGGGGGAAGGTATTGCAGGTAAAGTAGCTCTGGAGAACAAGGCGGAAGCCATCCATAATATCTCCGAGACCAGGGAATACAAATATCATGATATTGCCAGGAAGGAAGGTCTGGCCTCCCTTCTATGCGTGCCGCTTCATGTCAAGGGTAAAGTAGTGGGAGTCCTTACTACCTATACATCAAAATCCCATCATTTCAGCGAATATGAGACCCACATCCTGCAGACAGTGGCTGACCAGGCTGCCATAGTGATAGAGAACTACCGCCTGGTAGTGGAGACAAAGGTCATAAAAGAAGAACTGGAGAGCAGGAAAGCTATTGAAAGGGCCAAAGGCATACTAATGAAGGAACAGGGTCTTTCGGAGGGGGAAGCTTTTAAAAAAATACAGAAGTTTGCCATGAACAACAGAAAATCCATGAGGGAGGTCGCTGATGCCATAGTACTGTCCTCGGAGATGAAAAACGATAATAAATCATAAAAAGGTCATTATTGCCGAAGCCAAATAAATTGCATAAATATATCCGCTATAATTATCACTAAGAATCAATAAAATATCATGCTATAATCTTATAGCTTTATGTTTAATGAGAAGTTTAAAAATGTAAATGTTAGGGGGAAGAAATGCCACTGGTACCGATGAAACAGATCCTGGACGAAGCAGTCAGGGGAGGCTATGGAGTAGGAGCCTATAATGTAAATAATATGGAGCAGATACAGGGGATAATGAGGGCTGCATCAGAGACAAAGTCACCGGTCATCCTTCAGGCTTCCAGGGGCGCCCTGGCCTATACCAATATGTATTATATAAAATATATGGTGCAGGCTGCGGTAGAGGATAATCCCGGCATACCCATATCCCTCCACCTGGACCATGGAAACAGTTTTGAGACCTGTAAACAGGCGATAGAGCTAGGCTTTACTTCTGTCATGATAGACGGTTCCCTTAAGGAAGATTCAAAGACACCTACTGATTTTGATGAAAATGTAGCCATAACCAGGGAGGTTGTGGAATATGCCCATAAGCGGGGTGTCAGCGTAGAAGGAGAGCTGGGCACACTTGGCGGCATAGAGGACGGAGTCGGCTCCGGCAAGGTGATGCTTACCGATCCCGATGAAGCAATTAAGTTCATAGAAATGACCGGACTGGATGCCCTGGCCCTGGCCATAGGGACCAGCCATGGAGCATATAAATTTAAGGCAGAGCCCAAACTTGAACTGGATATAATAAATGCCATACAGGAAAAGATACCCGGCATGCCGCTGGTGATGCATGGTTCCTCTTCCGTACCGGCTGAGCTTATAGACATAATCAACCAGTATGGCGGGAAGCTGGAAAAGACCATGGGAGTCCCCATGGAAAGCATCCAGGAAGCCATAAAGAGGGGTATCAGGAAGATAAATGTGGATACCGACGGAAGACTTGCCATAACAGGAGCGATCAGGAAATATATGCAGGATAATCCTGCCGCATTTGACCCCAGGACCTATTTTGGAGAGGCCAGGGAGGCGGTATACAGGAC
>CAYPXQ010000016.1:0-6903 GCA_964414685.1 uncultured Actinomycetota bacterium | reverse complement strand
CACCATAATGAGGGTGCAAAGCGGGTTTTAGAGGGTATCCGTACGGAATGGCTGGGGAGAGAGGATTCGAACCCCTACTATACGGTCCAGAGCCGCATGTCCTACCTTTAGACGACTCCCCAGGGACAAGCATTAATATGCTATCAAAAAAAGATTAAAGTGGCAAAGAATAATATGCCCTGATGCATGGCTATTACTATGTCTTCCTTATGTAGAAAGTAAAGACCCCGTCATCTTCCTCAACTTTTAAAAGTTCATTACCCGTGGACCTGGCCCAGCTCTCGATATCCGGTTTGGAGCCCGGATCATCGGCAGTCATCTTTAAGACCTGGCCCTCCTCCATGGAATCAATCTTCTTCCTGGTCTCAAATATCGGCACGGGGCAGTAAAGACCCACGCAGTCCAGTGTATCATCAAAATTGTTCTCTACATCCATTTAAACCTGCCTTTTCAGAGCTTAGCGCCGCAATTGGGACATTCATCTATATGGGAAGATACGGGATAACCGCATGAACTGCAAAGGGTTATCTTCAACTTGCACAGGCTGCATTCCCCGGAATCAGTATCCTTTAATTCCGCATCACAATATGGGCACTTGCATGGTTTATTATTTTCTTGAGCCATTATCCACTCCCGGTGAATTATTTTTTATGCTTTTTCCTGTAGTCTTCTATTGCCGCATGAAGGGCATCTGCTCCCAGGTTAGAGCAGTGCATCTTATTCTTGGGAAGTCCTCCCAGCTCCTCGGCAACATCATCATTTGTAATTTTGGCGGCTTCATCCAGGGTCTTGCCTTTGGCCATCTCGCTTACCATGCTGGATACGGCTATGGCTGCACCGCAGCCGAAAGTCTTGAACTTTACATCTTCTATGACATCATCCTTTACCTTTATATAAAAAGTCATCATATCGCCGCAGACAGGGTTTCCTATCTCTCCGGTACCGTCAGCATCCTTTATCTCGCCCACATTCCTGGGTGCAGCAAAATGATCCATCACTTTCTCGCTATATGGAGCCATCTAAAACCTCTTTTCAAATTATTAATCCCGTTTTCAGCTGGATTTTTAATATATTATGTTTGATAGTTTCTTTCAAGCTATTTCTGGCTACTTTTCCTTATTGTATATGGGAGACATCTGTCTCAGTCTGTCCACTATTGGCGGAAGTACTTCCAGTACTTTGTCCACTTCTTCCGGGGTATTGTATTTTCCCAGGGAAAAGGATATGGAGCCCTGCGCCAGGGTGGGGGAAAGACCCATCTCCGTAAGCACATAGGAACTTTTAAGGGCCTGGGAGGCGCATGAAGAGCCGCTGGCGGCAAATATGCCCTGCATATTGAGCATCAGCAGTATAGACTCGCCCTCTATGAACTCAAAACTTATGTGGGC
Organism: uncultured Actinomycetota bacterium; assembly: GCA_964414685.1. GTDB lineage: Bacteria > Actinomycetota > Humimicrobiia > Humimicrobiales > Humimicrobiaceae > M55B120. The sequence continues at coordinate 5,515 of CAYPXQ010000016.1, read as the reverse complement.
GCTTCCCGGTATCCTCTGGGTGCGATGGCCGTTAAGCTTTACCTTCTCTATATTTTGGGTTATCCCGTCGATCAGATTGTCTCTCAGGCTGGATATATATTCCCTGTTCTTTTCCAGATCCTGTCGGGCCAGTTCGCAGGCCCTGCCAAAGCCTATAATAGCGGGGATATTCTCAGTGCCTCCCCTGCGTCCTTTTTCCTGGATGCCTCCCAGTATAAGGGGTTTTATCCGGGTGCCTTTTTTTACATATAGCGCGGCTGCTCCCTTGGGGCCGTACATCTGCTGGGCTGAAAAGCTATAGAGGCTGACCCCCAGGTCCTTTACGTCTGCCGGTATGATCCCTGCCGTTGCTACTCCGTCACTGTGGAAGGCGATATCCTTCTCGCGGGTAATGGCAGATATCTCCTTTATCCTCTGGATGGTCCCCACTTCATTATTGGCATGCATGACTGATATGAGGACGGTATCCTTCCTCATTGCCTTACTTATCTCATCAGGATCTACAAAACCATCGCTGTCCACGCCGATATGAGTTATATCCCAGCCCTGTTTCTTCATCTCCTTTAGGGGATTTATGATGGATTGATGTTCTATGGATGAGGATATTATATGCTTTCCTTTGCCTTCAAGAGACCTGGCAATACCCCACAGGGCCATATTATTGGATTCGGTGCCGCATGAGGTAAAGTATATCTCATCGCTTTCGGCATTGATGAGCTTTGCTGCCTGCTCCCGGGCATTATCCAGGGCGCCGTGTGCCCTGTCCCCGAAGTCATGGAGGCTGGAAGGGTTCCCGAAATGGATGCTGAAATAGGGGAGCATATCCTCCAGGACCCTTTTATCTACCGGGGTTGCGGAAGCATTGTCAAAATATATGTTTGAGTCTGTCATTAGACCTCCAGTTAAAGGTATGCTTATGTATATTACTAGTATTATAATAGTATTAGTATGATATATATTATTTCACAAAAACATGGCAAAAGCAAACCTGAAAATATATGGGATTATACAGCCGGAAGCAAAGCATATTATAAAAAGAGGCCAAATCTGTTAAAATAAGATTTAAGAAAAATAGCAATATGATATGCCATGAAGATATAGAAAAAATACCAAATTATCTTGTGGATTTTCCTGGAAAGGGGAAAAGATGATTATCGGGATAGGAAATGTAGGAAGCACCTCTCTTAAGAGTAAGATAATAGATATTAACAACAAGAATGAGATAAATATCCTGGGTGAGGCCAATCTTGACCAGATAAAGACCCGGGGAAATTCCAATTTTACCCACAGGGTAGGGGACGGGCCCCTGGAGAAGGAAGTCATAAGGATAGCCGGCTTTGACCGGGGGATAAAGCATATACTCAAATGGTTCGTAAACAACGGGGTCATATCCAGCCCGGAAGATATCGAGGCCATGGGCTTTAAATGTGTCCTGGGAGAAAAAAACGGTGCTAATGTACTTACGCCTAAGATACTGGAAGAGATGGGAAAATATCTTTTCGTGGCTCCCGTGCATAACGGACCCTATATCGAGACCATCGGGGTATTCAGCAGGATACTTGATGTGCCCATGGTAGGGGTATTCGAGCCCTCATTCTACTGGACCATGCCTGCATACCGGAAGATATCCAGCCTGCCCTGGGAATGGGAGCAAAAGGCTGGCATAAAGAAACACGGTTTTCACGGTTCTTCCCACAGGTATATGGCGGCCATGGCCTATAAGCTTATGGGGACCGAGAACATGAACCTTATAACCATCCACCTGGGGGGAAGCAGCTCCATAACTGCGGTAAAGAACGGTGAAGCGGTCGATACCAGCATGGACTTCTCACCTAATTCAGGGCTGCTCCAGGGTACCAGGATCGGCGATATAGACGGGACAGCCCTTCTATTTGCCATGAAGAAGCTGGGTCTTTCGGTCGACCAGGCCCAGGAAGAGGTCTCTAATAATGCCGGTCTCCTGGGTATAGCCGGCCTGGGCACTGATGATATGCGGGAGATAATAGAGGCTGCCGATAAGGAAAACCAGAGGGCCCAGATGGCAGTGGACCTTTTTGTAGACGGCATAAGGAAATATATAGGGGCATTTTCCACCACCCTTGGAAGCATAGACTGCATTATCTTCGGAGGAGGAATAGGGGAGAAGAGCCCCCTTATCAGGGAAAGGTGCCTGGAGAATATGGACTATATGGGTATCAGACTGGATCTTGCCAGGAATAAGGAGCTAAACGGCCAGCTTGGCATAATATCTTCTGATTATTCAGTTATATCAAAAGCCAAGATATATATAGTTCCCACCAATGAAGAGCTGGTGGTGGCTCATTTCACCAAGAAAGTGGTGGAAAAGAGTAGGGACCTTACTCCGGAAGAGATGGTCTTCAGGCTTTAGGAAGGCTGCCTGCTTTTTATCAATTCATAATAATTGCGGATGCGGTCCAGGGTAAGATCATAGCCCAGTATCTCCATGGCGCTGAAAAGGGGCGGGCTTACTTTTTTTGCCCACAGGGCGATCCTTAAGACCTCGGCGAGCTTCCTGAAAGATAGTCCCAACTTCTCCGACAGGGATCTCAGGATGCCTTCAATATTTTCCGATGTGAAATCATCTTTTAACGTCTCCAGGCAGCCTATCATCTCATACAGGACGGCGGCAGCATCAATTGCTTTTTTATCAAAATATGACTCCATTTCCGGGCTGTATTCTATGGCGGTAAAGAAAGGCATCACCCAGTCCAGGCTCTCATCTATAGTCTTTATCCTTTCCCTGAGTATGGGGACTATCATGCTGACGGCAGTCTCCGGTTCAGGGCCTTCCTTAAGCAGCGATGACGGCTCCAAATTTTTTAGCTTTTCCCGGATGGTATCAAGAAGCATGTCCGTAAGGATCTCTTCATCGGTATCCCTTATATAGGCGCCGTTCATCCATAAAAGCTTCTGGTGATCAAACCGGGCACCCTTTTTATTGATGTCTTCCAGGGAGAACCTGTCTATGAGCTCATCTCTGGTAAAGATGGTAGACTTTTCATCGAATGCCCAGCCCAGAAGGGATATATAGTTTACAATGGCCTGGGGAAGGTAACCCTCCTGCCTGAATGCTTCTATGGACACGGAGCCGTGGCGCTTGGAGAGCTTCTTGCCGTCAGGGCCCAGGATCATGGGAAGGTGGGTAAATATTGGCCTTTCCATCTGGAGGGCATCATATATCATTAGCTGTTTGGGCGTATTGGACAGGTGGTCCTCGCCCCTTATCACATGGCTTATCTGCATCAGGGCATCATCTATGGCGGCAGAAAAATTATAGGTAGGAAGGCCGTTTGAGCGCAGTATTATGAAGTCCTCTATGGTATCTGATTTTACGGAGATACTGCCGTATACCCTGTCATCAAACTCAAGGATCTTATTACCGGGAACCAGGAGCCTTATGGCAAAGGGCGTACCGTCTTTGAGGTTCCTGTCTATCTCTTCCCCGGACAGGTTCAGGCATCTACGGTCATACTGGAAAGTCTTTCCCCGGCTTTCGGCAGCCAGCCTGCTATCCTTCAGGGACTGGGGGCTGCAGAAGCAGCGGTAGGCTTTCTTTTCCTCAAGCAGGCTGTCAGCATATTTTCTGTAGATCTCCGTTCTTTCAGACTGCCGGTAGGGTCCATAGCCGCCGCCTTTATCCGGACCCTCATCCCAGTCTATTCCCAGCCATTTCAGGGAATCCAGTATGGGAATCACCGCTTCCTCCATATGCCGGGTCATGTCAGTATCCTCTATGCGGATAATAAAAGAGCCTTTTGCTTTCCTGGCAAAGAGCCAGTTAAAAAGCGCGGTCCTGGCGCTTCCTATGTGAAGGTATCCCGTAGGACTGGGGGCAAATCTTACGCGTATGTCTTTGTTTTTTTCCATGTGTTTAAGGGTTTACCCAGATAGTTATCTTCCTTATAAGCTCCACCGGCTGGCCCCACATGGGGTCCTGCCTGTGGGTATAGCCTGACGGCACTTCTCCATAGGCTTCATTCTTATATTCTATATTATTATACCCCGCTTCTATCAGGATATGATTGGCCTCATTTATAGGCATAAGGGCTACCATGGGCATTATGGGTATGGCATCCTCGGGTATGGGCATCTGGGTTATGGGCTCCTGGCCGTACCTGTATTCCTTCATCTGTATCTCTTCCTGGGGGGTGAAGCGGTTGGGTATCATAAACTGGCCCGTCTCATGATTTGGGACAACCTGCAATGTTATCATATCATCCTGGGGCCTTTCAAAGTCCTCTATGGGTAGTTCTTTGGTGGCTTCTTCCATAAAAAGCTTCCAGATCATGGCGGGATGGGCCCCTCCGGCCACCCTCATGTCATGTATATAATCCATCTCTATGTTTGACTCGGGATATCCCATCCATACGCAGGCCAGCAGGTTGGTGGTAAAGCCGGTAAACCAGGCATTCTCTGCTTCCTGGGTAGTGCCGGTCTTTCCGGCTACAGGCCTGTCATCCAGCCTGGCCCGGGTACCGGTACCCCGCTGCACTGCCTGCTGCATTATCTCGATGGCCCGGTAGGCATTAATGGGGGTAAGCACCTGGGTGCCCTGGGGCTGATATTCTTCCAGCACCAGTCCCGTATCATCCACTACCTTCAGTATGGCCACCGGTTCATTCTTTACCCCGTAATTGGCGATGGTGGCAAATGAGGCAGCCACCTCCAGGGGAGACACGCCTGTGGTAAGTCCCCCCAGCCCTATTGCCGGATAGGGGTTAAGCACTGTCTCTATGCCCATATCCATGGCCAGCTTGGCGATGTGGTAGGCCCCCACCCGCATTATGAGCTGGGAATAGACCACATTTATCGATTTCACCGTAGCCTCCAGTATGGGCATCTCATTTATCTCATAGGAATCACTATTATAGTTTCCCACTTCCCAGGGTTCGCTGCCGAATATGTCAAAAACTACAGGTCCATTGGGATTGAATGTCATATAGGGGCTTATACCCTGTTCCATTGCTGCCAGCAGGGCAAATATCTTGAATGTGGAGCCGGGCTGGCGCTTGGCCTGTGTAGCCAGATTGAACTTCATGTCGGTAAAATCATTTCCCCCTACCAGGGCTTTTATATATCCATTGGAGGGATCTATGGCCACCAGGGCCGCAGCCGGATCTTCCTCAGGCTCAAACAGCACCTCTTTTATGGCATTCTCGGCATATACCTGCATCTCGGGGTCCAGGGTGGTATAGATCTCAAAACCCCCCTTAAACACCCTTTCCACCCCGTATTTGGCTATTAGCTCCTGCTTTACATGCTCGACAAAGTACAGGGCAAAGGCCTTTTCTGTATCTTCCCTGGGCCTCTGGGTTATTATAGGCTTCCTTATAGCCTCATCATATTCATCCTGGTCTATATATCCCAGCTTCATCATATTGGTAAGCACCAGATTCCTTCTTTCCACCGCAGCTTCCATATCGATGTAAGGGGAATGAAGGTATGTCTGAAGCATGCCCGCTATCATGGCTGATTCCTCCAGGTTCAGGTAACC
>CAYPXQ010000015.1:0-3136 GCA_964414685.1 uncultured Actinomycetota bacterium | reverse complement strand
ATGAATTATTTCGATGAAGAAGCCTATATAATAGCAGAATACTACCTTCATAAGGTAGAGGACAGCTACCTCATCCTCCAGGACCACATCTATTACTATCTGGCAAAAAGCCTGCTTATGCAGAAAAAATATGATTTGGCTGAAGAATATTATAATAAGGTGCTGCAGAACTTTCCTGACAGCATATGGCTGGAAATAACTGCCCTTGAGACTGCAGACCTTTATTACCTCAGGGAAGATTACACCGGGGCCGAAGAAAAATATAATACTTTTATGAACCTTTATCCCGAATCTGACTATCTTCCCTACTGCCAGTACCAGCTGGCTGTATCCATTGAAAAAAATGGCCGCCCGGCAGATGCATTCTCCTATTATAAGAAGATATGGCTTGAATCTCCGGCAAGTGAGTATGCCGGCAGGGCTTATCTGGAAATAGAAAGGCTGGCAGAGGAGGGGTCCATAGCCGCTTTTTCACCTTCGGTTGAGGAGCTCTACAGCAGGGCAGAAAAACTTTTTTCCTCATACCGCTACCAGGAGGCAATAGAACAGCTGATGGTGCTTATAGACGGATATCCCAGAAATTCCTTTACTGCCGGGACTTATGCCGGCATCTGTTTCAGGCTGGGTATGAGTTATTATAATATGACAGATTATGGTGAAGCCCTGGACTGGCTTCTACTTTGCTATGAGGAAGGGGCCGATACCAGCTTTGCTGATGCAGCCCTTTACTTTCTGGGAAGGACATATACCAATCTTGATGATGATGCATCAGCTGTGTCATATTATGAGAAGCTGGCCGCAGAACATCCTTCCAGCAGTTATGCCGATGACGGCCTTTACCGCATGGGCCGCATCTATTCCATAGACAATAATGCAGCGGAAGCCATAAAGAGTTTTGAAAGGGTGTTTAAAGAATACCCCTCGGGGGATATGACAGATGAGGCTCTGTGGGAGCTGGGCTGGATACAGTATAAGAGCGGGGACTGGACAGGAGCCGGAGCAAGTTTTTCCCATATGGCTGCCCTGTTTGAAGGCACTTCCCTGGGGGAAAAAGGCCTTTACTGGCAGGCAAAATCCCTGATCAAAATGGGAGATAAAGAAGAAGCTTTAGGGCTCTGCCGCCGGATAGCCGGACTGAAGAATTATTCATATTATACATTTGCAGCCATTGAACTGGCCGGGTCACTGGGAAGCACTATCGAACTTGCAGAGATCGACACCAAACTCTCCCCTCACAGCCCCGGTGCCCAGACCCTGCTTCCGGGGATCTTTGAAGACCTGGACGCCGATATTGCCAATATAGACGGCTGGGTGGACCACATAACCAAGGCCCTGGAGCTGATAAGGCTGGGCTTCTATAGCAGCGCTTCCATCGAGATAGGATCGGGGAAAGACATCCTGGCGGAGGACCCGGAGAGGGCCCTGGGGATAGCCACACTTTACTATAATGCAGAAGACTATTTCAACAGCCTGCGCCTCATATACAATAATCTTTCAAATATAAGGAAAGGGCTTTCCGGAGACCATCTTGCCTATGCCTATTATCTCTATTATCCCTACGGTTTTAAGGAGATAGTAGACAGGTATAGTGAACAGTACGGGGTAGATCCACTTTTTGCACTGGCGGTCATGAGGCAGGAGTCAAACTTCAAGACCGATGCCGGCTCATATGCCGGCGCCAGGGGCCTCATGCAGATCATGCCTGCCACCGGCAGCAGTATAGCCAGGCAGATCGGACTGGAAGACTTTGAAGAAGAGTTGCTCTATGACCCCGAGATAAATATTGAGATGGGCATATATTATCTGGACCGGCAGCTGGAAAACTTCCAGGAAAACCCGGTATACTGCCTGGGAGCCTATAACGGCGGACCGGGGTCCATGTCCGGCTGGATATCCCGTTTCGGGAATATGAGCCAGGATGAGTTTATAGAACACATCACTTTCCTTGAGACTAAGGAATATATCAAGAGAGTCATGGGTAATTATAACTTCTACCGCATGCTCTATCCCTGACAGGCAGCCCCTATATATACCTTAATACCAGAAGCCATCCCGATACGGTAAGTGCTGATACTATGGTTGTAAGTATCAGGGATGAGGATACCAGGTCGTGGTCTGACCTCAGTTCCCGGGCCATTATATAGGCGGCTACAGCCAGGGGTGCGGCAAAAAGGATGACTATTACATTCCTTTCAAATGTTTCTATCCTGAAGACATATTCAGCTGCCACAAATGCCAGTACCGGCATCAGTATAAGCTTATTGAAGCTTATATAGGATACCAGCTTCAAATCGCTTTTGATGTGGTCGAACTTAAAGGATGCCCCGATGGAAAGAAGGGCCACTGCCACAGTCATGCCTGATATTATATCCAGGGAGCTGTTTATGGCTGACGGCAGCCGGATATCGAAGTAAGACATCACTATCCCCAGTATCGTGGCAATGATTATGGGGTCGGTGGCAACCTTTTTAAGAAGTCTTCCTATTCCAGGATCCTTCCCTCCCCGGCTGAATATCCTGAATACTATAATGGAAGAAATCACATTTACCGGTACCAGGAAAGCTATTACCAGGGTGGCCTTTGCCAGGGCCAGCCCGCCGAAAGCGCCCCATACTATGGGAAGGCCCACAAAGGCCATATTGACCCGGTAGGATGATACAAAAAAGGCTCCCCTGGTCCTGCTGCTCCTTCTGACAGTAAAGGCAAGCAGCAGCAATACTGCAAAATACGCTGCATATGTGGAATAGATCACCTTTATTATGTCTATATTAAAGATCTCGCTTAAACTGTATTCAGTTATATTCAAAAAGAACAGCGCCGGCAGGCCCACATTATAGGCCAGCCGGTTCAGCACATCCACCCCGTCAGAATTTATAAGGTTTATCTTCCTTATGAAAAAACCGGCAGCTATGATGATGAATATGGGTGCTGTGACCTGGATCACTTCCAGAAGGGCATGGGAAAAATTCAACTTGTCCTCCCTGTCTCCTGTTCAAAGAAACTGCAGACTTTCAGAAGCCCCTGCCTTTTGCTGTCATCGCTTATGGAACCTGCCATTTCCCTGGCCTTTAGAAGATAGGCATCAAGCCTCTGCCTTGCCTGCTTTATGGCATCTGTTTCCGGAAGCATATTAAGC
>CAYPXQ010000014.1:0-6031 GCA_964414685.1 uncultured Actinomycetota bacterium | reverse complement strand
TGATAATAGGATTATATATCTTGGTATAAGGGGTACCATGAATATCACTATTGTATTACTGCCGATAATAGGCGGTTACTTTATCACTTATTTAGGTTACAACCTCACATTTATTCTTGTCATCTTGGTTATGTCTTCAGCCCTGATCCTTTTGGGGAGGCAAAGAGTCAATTCATCTATTTAGAGCAATTATCTGCCCTTTGCTTCGGCATTCCGCAAGCAAGAGTTCAAACATTCAAATCACCCTGTACGCAGGTCTGGAATTATATATGGTAGCTTATAGGGCTTTTCCTGTCTGACCACTTTTCTGGAGCAGGGACTCAGTGCCCCGCATATTCCATTCCTGCATTCAGAGGGGTCACATATGCCGTAATTAATTAGCTTTTTCATCAGGCATTTTACATTTTTATCTTGAATAAAGTAAATTTTATATCATATAGAAAAAAATACTCAAAAAATGAAATTATTTTACAGGCAAGTTATAAACAGGCCGCTCTATTGACAACCGAATCTGCGCTCGTTTATAATCATTATGAACATATGTCCAAAATCTCCCGGGATTTTTCGCGGGCCAGAATTAAGATATCTTTGAAATAGAAGGCTGGATAATTAGAGTAGCAGAAAAGATTTTAAATGGGATTATTAAAATTAGAAAATTGCGAGATAGAAAAAAACAGGTTTCTGAATATTTTGGGTTCGATGTCTGATGGCGTGTATATAGTAAATAGAGACTACGACATTGAATATGTAAATCCAGTAGTCAGAAACGAATTTGGAAATACAGACGGTAGAAAATGCTATCAATATCTTCATGGTTTAGATAATGTATGCCCGTGGTGCAAAATTGAAGATGTGCTTGAAGGTAAAAAAATAAGGTGGGAATGGCATTCAAAGAGAAGCAACAAAACATATGATCTAATAGATACCCCGATCAGAAACCCCAACGGAACAATATCAAAACTTCAGATAATAAGGGATATAACTGAATTAAAGGAAGCCCAAAAACAAAAGTGTAGGTTTGTAAAACAGAGAGTGGAAAGGCTTGAGAAGAAAAAGATAGCAAGAGAGCTTCACGATACTGTGTCTCAGATACTTTTTGCCTCGAATTTGTTATCTGAAAGTATTGAAAGATCCTGGGAAAATGATCCGGAGAAAGCTTTAGAAAAAATTAAAAAGATCAGAAATCTTAATAATAAAGCTTTATCTGAAATGCGAAACATTCTATTTGGATTAATCTCCAAACAGGTTAAGGAAAAGAGTATAAAAGAATTGGTAGAAAAAGATGTAGACTATCATTTAAAGACAAAAGGTATTGATGTAGAGATCCAAATCGAGGGAAACAGCAACTACGGTTACAAGATAAAGCACGAAGTTTTCCGGATTTTTCAGGAAGCAGTTAATAATATAATAAAGCATTCCAAAGCCAATGCGGTAAAAATCGAGCTTAAATTGTATCCTAAAGTTCTCGGCCTGATGATTGCTGACAATGGGATTGGCTTTAATTTAAATGATAAAAATTTTAAAAGAAATTTTGGCATAAACATAATGAAGCAAAGAGCAAAGAATATAGGGGCACATTTTGAGATTGAAAGCTGCCCAGGCAGCGGAACTAGTATATGGTTAAATTATAAACATACATGATGAAAATCGGTAGATTTTCTTTTCTGGTTTACATGGAAATTATTTTAAGGAATGCAAATATTTTATGTCACATCTATCAGCAAATAATCAATAAAGTGAACCTTGGAGCAAAATAACAAAATAATATCTTGTCCCGTACCTTCGCGTAAGTTGGGCCGCAGTTTGTGTAATTCGGGTCCCCGGACCGGACAATATTGAAATGTCTGCTGGTCGGCAAAAATATTGGACACAAGCAATCAGTACTCATCAATCCATGGCTTTCTATCTCTAAATGTATTATCAGTATAGAAAATACTTTTTTCCAGGATAAGAAAAGAGATTAAATTTAGACACAGTTAAAGCACTTGTTATATAATACTGCAGAAAGTTTTTGCAGTGTTTGCAATAATATGGTTAAATGGGCAATATTTTAGATACATTTCTTGCAGTTTTACCTATTTTGCTGGCCCTGGGGCTTATGGCGATATTCAGGTTGTCCGCATCCCGGGCTTTGCTGATAGCCTTTGCAACTGTTGTCATGATTGCGCTGTTTTACTGGAAAATGGACATTACGGTGCTTGCTGCATACAGCCTGATCGGGGTTCTTAAGTCGCTTGACATCCTTTTTATAATTTTTGGTGCGATACTGCTGCTAAATATGCTGCACCGGACCAGGCTTCTCCGGGCTATTACCGCTGGTTTTTCCAATATATCGCCTGACCGCCGCATCCAGGCAATTATTATAGCCTGGCTTTTCGGAGCTTTTATAGAAGGCTCGGCCGGATACGGAACTCCTGCCGCCCTGGTGGCTCCGCTTATGGTTGGAATGGGCTTTCCTCCCCTGGCTGCCTGCATGGTAGCACTGATAGCCAATACAACGCCGGTGCCTTTCGCCGCTGCGGGAACTTGCAGTTTCAAACTGCCCTGCTGCTCAATCTGTCACCCCTGGTTATTGTAAGCCTTCAGGTTGCCGGCGGCGCAATCGGCAATATGTTTTGCATAAATAATGTCATTGCGGTAGCCTCAACCACAGGGATTACCGGCTCCGAAGGGAAAATAATGGTCATGAATATGCTGCCTGCCCTGTTTTATGCCCTGCTGGCAGTTTTTGTCGGATGGATCATATTATAGTTTTCTTTCTCTATTGAGGGAAAACTTATTTTTCATATTATGTTTTAAATAGGACCCCTGCATCATCCCAGATAATCCTTTTTCCATACAGGGTCAAATATCCCGGCAAGCTGCCTGTCATATTCGATCATCTTTTTTGATACTCCCGGATGGGCAAGAAGCTTTCGGGCAGAAGCGTCTTCCGGTTCTATATCATACTTTCTTACCCATTCCATGAATTTTTTATGATGGTCCCTGTAGGGGCAGGGCATGAGCAGGTTCCCGCCGCTGGTTGCCTGCTTCTGTCCATATCCAAGATCCTTTTGCCAGCTTCGTATGGCTTTGAAAAAAGGATGGCCCCAGAGGTCGTCCAGGGTCAGCTTATCATCCCTATATATGTCATGGATATTCCCGGTAGAATAAGGGGCAAATACGCAGGGCATCACCTTGCCGTTCCAGTCTACATAGAAGTAGCCCCCCTCCCTGCCGGCTGCGATACAGCCGTTTACCAGGGTCCCGTGATTCCAGAAATCAATAAGAAAATACTTTTGTTTTTCTATCTGCCCCCATATCTTCTTATAGAAATCTTTCCTCTGGTAAGCAGTGGGCATAAGGCTGAAATCAGCATTCCTTCCTATGGGGAGATACTGGAAATAAAAGCCATAGAAGGCGCCCTGCTGCTTAAAAAAGAATTCAAGGAATTCATCTTCCAGGACCCGGGTGCAGTTATCCTTATTCACGGTCACAGATATCCCGAATGGCAGTCCGGCATCCCTTACCAGCTTCATGGACTCACGTACCCTGTCGAAAACTCCCTTTCCCCTTCTGCTGTCAGTGATCTCCCTGAATCCCTCAACTGAAAAGGCGGGAGTGAGGTTTTTGCATTCATACAGTTCATCCACAGTCCGGCCATCGATCAAGGTACCGTTGGTAAATGCCAGGAACAAAAGATCCGGGTTCTTCCTGGCTATATCCATGATCCCTTTCCCCCGGGACCGGTAGGCAAACGGCTCACCGCCTGAAAAGACTACCAGCCTGATGCCCCATTTCTCCCTGGCATCCTTTATGAAACGGTCCAGTATCGTCCACTCTATCCTGGAACCGGTTTTGCCGGAACTGGCATAACAGTCCCTGCATCTAAGATTGCAGAAATGCCCCGGGCTTATGACCAGGAGCCAGGGGGGATCGCACCCGTTTTTATCATGAAACTCCTTTATCCGTGGACTATTTTTTACTGGCGAGGCAAGCGAGTCGCCCCACAGACTCAGTACCTGGCCGACTACCTGTTTTTTTAAATTGCCTTTTGCGATGGAAGCATCGATAGAGTTTAGTATTGAAGCTGTCATCAGGCTTTTTTCCTGCCGGATCCTGGGGCTTTTATGGGAAAACTTGTTATTTCTATTAGAGGCAAGGCTGGAATCTGCCAGTCTTTTCAGCAGCCTTAAAAGCGGCCGCCTGGAAAGACCGTTGAATAATAACCAGGTCAGTATCCCGTACATGGTGCCGCTGCCTTCTTGTGAAGCTATTTTAATAAAGACAAACGCCTTTTAGATTGCTTTTACAGTTTGATAAGACTTCCTGGCAGCGATTGCCCACGGTCCGGCAGCTGCTGCAGGGCATGCATATCTAAAAGACTTTTATGGTCTTATCTACATGCCTATAAAACTGAAAAGTTCGTATACCAGAAAACCGGGCCAGACTATGGCTTTCAGGAAACCGATAAAGCCGGCTCCCGCCCCTTCCGCATTCTGGATAAAATATACCGCGGAGGCTACAAAACCCATGAAATAGAAGCCCCCGAATATGCCGGAACTGCTGTGTCCCCCGTTTGACATGACCGCTCTCCTTTTCTTTTAATATAGTATTATTATATTATATACATATTTTTCTAAATATTGGCACTATTTATTAATATTATATAAGTGGGCAGCTTATTTATATGTCTATTTTATTACAGTTAAAGCATTAATGCAGTTCTTAATAAGGTTTGATAACGCTGCCCCTATCACTTAGAATGGATATGGCCAAAAAGAACAGGAGGATCATGAAAGACGATTTTACCAGTGTGTCCGTTCTCGATAACTTTTACCAGACAAGCTTCTATTACCCCATGCCGGTAGTCATGGTGACTACCGTTTCAGAAGGAGGAAATACAAATATTGGTCCATACTCACTCTGTTTTCCCTTCGGCATAGCCGGAAAGCATTCCATGATGCTTATTTCCCGTTATGACAGCAACACTGCCTCAAATATAAGGAGAAGCGGACTGGCTGCCCTGAACTTCATACCCTGCAGGAAGGACCAGCTGGCCAATGCTGTCAGGCTGGGTTATCCGGGACAGACCACAGAAGAAAAGCTTAAGGAAAGCATTTTCACACTTATGCCTTCCTGCAGGAAAGAAAAAGAAGACAGTGTAAGATATCCCGATATTATCAAGGAGGCGGTACAGGTGATGGAGTGCACCTGGCAAGACGATCCCAAAGTATTCAATTATAGCGGCAGCAGCGAGGAAAGCCACTTTCTTTTGATAATTGATGGGATACTTATGAAAAATAAATGGCATGATTCGCTGGTAAAGGGAAACGGCAGGTTTCCTTCCCTGCCCATAGATTACGGCTACCGGGACAGTAAATATTTCTGGTTTGCCGGGCACTCAAGGCCTTACAGGGAACCCATACCCTCGGATAAAGGCATTGATGTAAACAGTATAATCTACCAGGTACAGCGTCTGCCTTATGACCTGGAATGGGAAGATGCCGCTTATGCGAAGCTTATAAAAGTACCCCGGATATTTTTGAAAAGGGTGCTGGAGACAATCAGTAAAAGAGCGGTTGAGGAGGGCGTAAAAAGGATAACCCCGGAACTTCTTGATGAGTATAATAAGAAGAGAAGATAGTCCAGTGCTTTTATTGCTGCAGGACTTCTATTTTCTTCACCTCTGCCTCCAGCTCGGTGATTATCCCGCGCTGGCTGATAATATTATCATTTATCTGGTTTAGTCTATTGCTGTAAGCCTGTATCTTTTCCCGGCCTATGCCTGCAGACATCTCTTTTCTCAATCTGAATGCCAGGTCTTCAAAATCATCTATGAGGCTGTTTAAGTGTTTCTTTTTCTTATTAAGAAAGGCTAAAAGCCTTCCCGGGCCGGCAATACTTAAATCTGCGGTCTCTTTTTGAATACGATGCCCTGCGCTTTTTAGCATCTTTTCCTTTATGTTTAAGCTATTCTCTCAAGCGTTTTTCCAGTTTCTCTTGACCTGATTATCTCATTCCTTAATTCATCCAGCTGTTCGGCCAGGAA
>CAYPXQ010000013.1:0-3772 GCA_964414685.1 uncultured Actinomycetota bacterium | reverse complement strand
TACGGCAACTTTGCCAATATCATGAAGTGTGGAGAGCAGGACAAGTTCGTCCAGCTTGTTCTGGGGCAGGTTTATTGATTTTCCCAGCCTCACTATCAAACCTTTAAGCCTTTCCGCATGTTCTTTTGTCTCATGGCTCTTTTCCCATAACATCCTCTCCAGTGATGCCAGTATGGAATTGTAAACGCTTTTCCGCTCAAAAAGCTTATTTGTGTACAGATTATCTTCAGCTTCTTTTATCACCTCCCGGTAATCCTGGCTGCTGTCAGCGCGGGTGGCTATTCCGATAGATATATTAAGGGGTATCTTCTGGTCCCTGGTATTAGTGCATATACTCCTTATTTTATATACCACGTCTTCGACCTCGGAGGCGGTCGATCTTGGCAAAAGGATAAAGAACTCATCTCCTCCCCACCTGGCAACTATATCCTCTTTCCTGGCGCAGTACTTCAATATCCTGGCCACCCTTTTAAGGAGTTTGTCTCCCTCCCTGTATCCGAAAGCATCGTTTACCAGCTTCAGGCCATTCAGGTCGCAGATTATAAAATTCAGGGGAAGACTTCTCTCCCGGTATACATTTCCCAGCACTTTCTCAAGATAGGTACGATTATAAAGTTCTGTCAGGCTGTCATGGAACTTAAGATATTTTATCTTTTTTTCTGCTCTTCTCAATTCACTGATATCATGGAAAATATCCATGCGCAGGCTGCTGCCGTTGTAGGTTATCTTATCACCTGAAGTCTCCAGATAGACTCTGCTGCCGGTGCTTTTAGTCCCTATTATCTCGACAGGCTGGACATCTTCTTCCTCTATCCTGCTGGCAAATCTCTGCCGGTGGTCTTCTGATATGAATTCAAGTATATGCTTACCCTGGAGACTCCCGTTTCCCGGATTGAATATCTCCGCAAAAGCCCTGTTTGCCCTGACAATAGCCCCATTATCATGGATTGCTATACCATCAAGCGATGACTCCATAAATGATTCTATTTTATCGTCAGGGCCGTTGAACTTCTCTTCCAGCTGCTTCTGCCGGGTAATGTCCCTGATGACTATCTTAAAACCTGCAATATCCAGGTCTCTATTCACAAGAGGGCCAAAAAAGACTTCACCGTACTTGCGGGTCCCGTCTTTAAGTTCATGCATTATCTGGAAAGGTTCGGACTCCCGGCCGGCCAGTATATCCCTGAAAACAGAGGCATACCTATGCATGTCTTTAGTGCTTATTGACACTCTTCTGGTAAAATATTTTCCCAGAAGGTCCTGTCTTTTATATCCTGAAAATTCAAGAAGCGCATCATTGCAGGAAGTGATAATCCCTTTTTTATTGATAGTGATTATTCCTACGGAATTGGTCCTTAAAAGGCTTTCGCTGCTGTCTATTATGTGCCGTGGGGCTTTTTCTCCGCTATCTGAAGATCTATTCTCCAGACTCTGAATTTTCCTGTGCTGCTCTACAAGCTTTCTTATCAGCTGAGTCTTTGTGATCCTGTCTATATTCATTTCCGGGCTATGCTTATTATTCTTTAAAAGATCTTTCTTCCAGGTCTATTTTCCCGTTATCTACCTTCTTGAGGAATGTCTTGAGCTCTTCCACCACTAACTTTTTTATCTTTGTCCTGAACTCTTCATATTCTATTTGAAGATAATTAATGTCTTCTTCCAATTCCTGTTTTTTGTTAATAAGCTTTTCGCATTCATCCTGGAGCTTTTTTAGCCTGAGCCCTGCTTCACCGGTTTTCACTATATCTTCCTCATCCAGGCCCATGATGTCTTTGGAAAAAACTTCCTCCAGTCCCGCTTCCAGGGAACCATTATCAACTTCATCGTCATATTCCCCGGTCCCATCCAAAAAACTGTCGATACTCTCCCCGCTGATCCTCAGAGCCCTGCCTACTTTCAAAACCGGTATCTCCTTATTGTCTATGTGCTTCATAAGCTCAGCCTCGCTGATGCCCAGCATCCCTGAAGCTTCCTGTATAGTATAGAATTTTTTTTCCTCAACCATCATTTCCTTATATTGCTGCTTTTGACCAATAATCCCGATGGCCCGGGTCTTCACGTTTCCGGTATTGTTATTACTACAAAATTCAAAAATAATTATAGCATATTCATTTTACAATAAATACTTCAAGGTACAGGATTTATTAGGGTTCTCTTATATTTTTGTTGTAAAAGACCAAAACATATACACAAAGTATTCCCCCCATAAAATTTAAATAAAGACCAGTATGAGCCCGGTTATAAAAAATGCTGCAAACAGGGCGGCCCCCGCAATCATCCTGGAGCGGCTGAGGACTGCACCCGGTTTCCTGGCACTGACCGTAGTATATAGAATGAAAATAAGCGGTACCAGGCTTAATATTACCAATATCAGGCCTATAAGGTTTTTAAGACTAAAATGGAATACATCTTTACTTGTCGAAAAACTGATATCTATGACCTTTGCATGTGCTCCATCTACAATAATTGATACAGCCCCCGTATGGGTGCCTTCTTCCAGGGTATCCAGAAGACCTATAGTCATATTGATATCCTGCTCTTTACCCGCCTGGACAATAGTCTGGTCCAGGACCACCTTCTCTAAAGGACTATTTGGCAGATCCGAAATGCCGGCTTCCACGGAAACTGGCGAATCAAGGATTGAATTTATCCTTATGATTCCATTGACGGTCATGGGGCCTGTGTCTGCCTTATCATTAATGGAAACCATTTCTATATCAACATATTTACCGATCTCTGCAGAAACAGGCTGGGTAATGTCATAACCAGCAATACTTTTATAATCAGCTTCCGCTTCAATACTGTATATACCCATTTCAGACAGGCCTTCTACGATATTGCTATAGACTCCGTCCCCAGACATATCATCTGAATTAAGCGGACTGCCATTGTCCAGAAGTTCTCCCTTTATCTCCTCTCCTGAAGGGCAGGTCATGGTATAACGGAATACACCCTGTGAATAATCTTCAAGATTGGCATGTATGACTACCGGGGTAGTGGATATTATATTATTTTCTATTGTTAGGTAAAGGATTTTTTTCACCGGCTGGTAATCTGTGACTGTAAAAACTTTTTTCTTAAGGGAGCTGGCTCCGGTTGGTATATGATAGATAAAAAACTCAATGGTATATTCACCGGGGGATCCCACTCCATCAAACCCATAGCTGAATATGCCGTCCCCAGCAGCCCGGTCTATACCTTTTCCATTGTCAAGCAGCGCTATTCCTTCATGTTCCCTGCCCCCGGGATCCCTTATGCTGCATCTGATATCAAAATCAGCATACAGGGCATCTTCCCCTTTGGTATCAGCGTTTAAGATCTGGATCATAACCGGTATTTCCGAATCATCAAAATACACCGCATCTAAGGGTTCAATAAGTTCTATATCTGCCAGGTCCAGTGCCAGGACCAGGTCTCCCTCTATGCTGTATTTCCAGCTTCCTGATCCAGGTTTGTCTATGGCCTTTATATCATAAGCCTTGCTTTTAATATCCTCTATTGCCTGACCTGTCCCGGGAGGAGGTGGCTGAAGGGTAATTGAAGGAACATCTGTATATGCATTGGCAACAGATATGACTGCAGCTTTCCTGATATAATCAGCCAGCTCCAGTGAACCTTCAAAAACCCCCTGTTCTTTTTGAGCATTGACTGAAATAAATACATTTGTTATATATTTAAATATATCCAGGTAAACATTCCTGACATCAGCAGCATTCTGGGAGACCCACATCCTGGAACCGGTTATGTTTGAGATCTCTTCCAGTATGCAGGC
>CAYPXQ010000012.1:0-2757 GCA_964414685.1 uncultured Actinomycetota bacterium | reverse complement strand
ATAGTCTGCTATAAGCTGGCCCCTGCTTCCTTCCACTACCAGGGCTATCTCCCCCTTTATGGTCCGGGCCTTTATATCCTCCAGTATGGTTTCCAGGTCTCCCCTGATCACTTCTTCATATATCTTGGTCATCTCCCTGGCCAGGGCTGCACGGCGGACGCCCAGCCTGGATATCAGTTCTTCTATAAGTCTCCCTATCCTTTTGGGCGACTCATAAAAGATTATCGTATATGGAAGCACCGAAAGCTCTGAAAGCTTCTGTCTTCTTTTTTCTTTTGCCCGGGGAAGAAAGCCCGCAAACAGGAAGCTGTCCGTGGGAAGCCCAGAGAGCACCAGGGCGGCCAGGGCGGCACTGGGGCCTGGTATCACTGTCATGGCAATATTGTTTTCAATGCATCTATTTATTATGCGGTATCCCGGGTCCTGTATGGCCGGCATGCCTGATTCCGAGACCAGGGCAGCGGTCTTGCCCTGTTTTAACAGCCCGATTATATGTTCCAGCCTTTCTGCACCGGAATGCTCATGATAGCTTAATATATCTTTATTATCTATCTTATACCGTAAAAGCAGCTTCCTGGTGGTGCGTGTGTCTTCGGCAAGTATGATATCTGCTTCTTCAAGTGTTTCTATGAGCCTGAAACTGGCATCTGCAAGATTGCCGATGGGAGTGGCGCAAATTGATAAAATAGCCTGTTTATCCTTCATGATATATGCTTCTAAAATGATTGTCTAAGTATTTTTATACACTCAAAGCTGGTATAGTCGGCAAGACTTACATTTTTTCTGTTTGCTTTTATTAGTTCACTGACTGATTTTAGCACTCTTGATAATCCGGCTCAAGAATGAATAGTGAAAAGAAGCAACCCGGCATTTTCAGTACTATGCCGGGTTGCTTTCTAATAATATTTGAGACCAGTTATTTTATCTCATCAAACACTTCTCTGGGATTGCCGCATACGGGGCATTTATCCGGTGCCTGTCCCTCTACAGTATTTCCGCATACCTGGCAGACAAAAACAGCTGTCTCTTGATTGTTCCCCAGATTATCCAGGTATTTCTTATACAGGTCGGCATGGATGGCTTCAACCTTATTGGCATAATTAAAACTTATCCTGGCTTCAGTCTGATTTTCTTCCTTTGCTTCTTCGATCATCTTTGGATACATATCCTCGAACTCAAAAGTCTCTCCGCTGACTGCCGCTTCCAGATTCTCTTTGGTGGACTTTATCCCCCCCATTGCCTTCAGGTGATTATGGGCATGTACCGTTTCAGCATCTGCGGCCGCCCTGAAAAGCTTTGCTGCCATTGGATACCCCTCTTCATCAGCCTTTTTGGCAAAGGCGAGATATTTCCTGTTTGCCTGTGATTCTCCCGCAAAAGCCTCTGCCAGATTCTTCTCTGTCTTATGATGTGCCATTTTTTCTCCTTTTTTTATTAGCAATATTTTGTTGATAAATGCCTGTAAAAATTATTTTTTTAGTCTTATACATAATGATAATATATTTTTATCCCTGTTTACAATGGGAATGCTGCTATAATTATTTATTGAAAAAAATATTGTATTGGGTGAAAATCTAACTATGAGAAATGCGACCCGATTTTCAAAAAGGCTTTTAATATCCATAGGCGTCCTTATCCTTATCTACTTCCTGGGGTCTCTGGGTTATATGATCATAGAGGACCTTGAATTCCTTGACGCCCTGTTCATGACTACCATCACTATCACTACTGTGGGTTACGGCCTGGTCACTGACCTTTCCGTAGCCGGGACCATATACACCATCATCCTTATAATCGGCGGAACTGGAGTAGCGGCGTATATTCTTATAAATATCGGCGACTATGTACTCTCTGAATTTTTAATGGGGAGGATAGAGAAGAGAAGGAATGAAAAAATGATAAAAAAGATCAAAGACCATTACATCATATGCGGCCTGGGGCGCGTGGGCATGGAGATTGCTTATGAGCTCAGCAATAATAAGGCTGGCTTCATAGTGGTAGACAGCGCTGAAGGACCGGTAAAGACCTGCAATGAGAATGGCTGGCTGTGTATTAATGGCGATGCATCGAATGATGAGGTACTCCTGGAAGCGGGCATAGACAGGGCCCGGGGCCTTTTTGCCGCTCTGGATACTGATTCGGAGAATGTATATGTGACGCTTTCTGCCAAGTCGCTTAATCCTGATGTCTTCGTAGTTGCCAGAGCTACAGTGCATGAGACCATAAGCAAGCTGGAAAAAGCGGGCGCCGACAGGGTAGTATCACCGCAGATAATAGGCGGCAGAAGGATGGCAGCTATGGCGCTTAAGCCTTCGATAGCCGATTTCCTTGATACCCTTATGCATACAGAAGAAGTCGAGATGAAGCTGGCTGAGATAGAGATAAAGCCAGGCAGCAGGATAGACGGGCTTACCATAAGCCAGGCGGGCGAAAAATTCGGTATCGATGCCCTTATCATATCGGTCCTTGAAAAAGGCGAGAAGATCTCAGTCAATAAGGCCAGCGGCAGTACATCGATAAATGCCGGCAACAAGCTGATAGCAGTGGGGACCATAGATCAGGTAAGACAGCTGGAAGAGCTTTCGAGCTAGGAGCCTAGGAATCTGGATCTGTGAAGTCATCGTGGAATACTGTATAGTCTCCGGTAAGAAAATACATTACCCTGTCCCCAATATTTACTGACTGGTCCCCTATTCTTTCCAGGTAGCGGCTGGCAAGGGCTATATTGGTGACAAACTTTATATCCTCTTCGCCCTT
>CAYPXQ010000011.1:0-1629 GCA_964414685.1 uncultured Actinomycetota bacterium | reverse complement strand
TGCAACATATCTTAATTTTCTTGGTGATATCCTTATAAACTTTTCAATCGCCCTGGCTTCCAACTGCTGCCTCCTGTTAACCTGCTTATCCATTTTAATGTATCTTTATGATCCTAGCTCTTGACCTTTGCCGCACTCTCGCTCCTGCCCTTGAATGTATGCGGCCTTATAGACCTGGTAGGCGCAAATTCACCAAGTTTATGCCCCACCATTGACTCAGAGATAAACACGGGTACATGCCTCCTGCCGTCATGGACAGCAATGGTGTGCCCCACCATCTCCGGAAATATTGTTGAAGCCCTGGACCATGTCCTTAATATCTTCTTTTCGCCGGCTTCATTCATCCTGTTGATCTTGGCAAGAAGCTTTTCTTCTACAAAAGGTCCCTTTTTTAAAGACCTTGACATATATTCCTCCTCTGGTAGTTCCCTTACTTATTTCTTCTTCTGACTATGTATTTATCAGTATTGTTTTTCTTCTTCCTGGTCCTGTAGCCAAGGGTTGGTTTGCCCCAGGGCGTTACCGGATCCCGGCCTGAACTTTTATTCTTGCCCTCTCCGCCCCCATGCGGATGGTCTATGGGGTTCATGGCTGTTCCCCTGACGGTGGGCCTGATGCCCAGCCATCTTTTCCTGCCTGCTTTCCCCAGGTCTATTATCTCATGGCTGGTATTGCCTATCTGCCCTATGGTAGCCCTGCACTTCATGCTTACCAGTCTTACCTCTCCGGAAGGAAGCTTGATATTGGCATACTCGCCTTCTTTTGCCAATAGCTGGGCATATCCCCCGGCTGATCTGGCCATCTCCCCGCCTTTTCCTGGCTTTAGCTCTATATTATGTATAATGGTGCCCACCGGGATATTGGCTATGGGAAGGCAGTTGCCTGCCTTTATATCTGCTTTTTCGCCGGACATCACTTCGTCCCCCACTTTTAATTTCAGGGGTGCGATTATATACCTTTTTTCACCATCAGCATAATTTAAGAGAGCTATCCTGGCGCTGCGGTTGGGGTCATATTCTATATGGGCCACCTTTGCCGGGATATTATCCTTCAGCCTTTTAAAATCTATTTCACGGTATAATCTCTTATGGCCTCCTCCGGAATGCCTTCGGGTTATCCTTCCCTGGACATTGCGGCCAGCTCTACTGTTCAGGGACCTGGTAAGGGACTTCTCCGGTCTTTTCTTAGACAGGCTGGAAAAATCCGCCACCGATGCGAATCTCCGTCCCGGAGTAGTAGGTTTATATTTCTTAATAGCCAATTTTATTCCTCCAAACTAGACGGCTTCATCAGACAGCCTCAAAGAAATCTATCTTATCTTTTTTACTAAGGGTTACCACTGCTTTTTTTCTCCTGGAATTACGTCCTATCGACCTTCCCAGCCTTTTGGGCTTGGATTTGATGCTGCTGGTGCTGATATTTATGACTTTTACACCGAATATCTCTTCGATTGCGCTTTTTATCTGGCTTTTTGTTGCCCTCAGGTCTACAAAAAAGGAATATCTCTTATCCTGTACACCGGCATAACTCTTCTCAGAGACAACTGGGCCCATTATGATATCTCTAGGATTTGGACTTGCCATCTGCCATCCTCTCCATCAATTCATTTAGTGATTTTTTGGTAAAGAC
>CAYPXQ010000010.1:0-1686 GCA_964414685.1 uncultured Actinomycetota bacterium | reverse complement strand
AAAAAACTGTCTTTGGATTTACTTCACCGGAAAAAAATGATATATTCACTTATGGGCATATGCTCATAAGTTCTAATAGTCCAGCGATATTCCAAGTATTGCGGACAGGGAAAAAAAGGAGGAAAAAAATGGAAAAATATGATGTCGTAGTATTGGGCGGAAGCGCTGCCGGGCTGACAGCAGCCATTACTGCCAGGAGGTTTAATCCTGACAGGAAGATACTTGTAATAAGAAAGGAGGAAAAAGTACTGATACCCTGCGGCATTCCATATATATACGGCACAGTGGGTTCTACGGATAAGAACCTGATACCGGATGCTGTACTGGAGAAAAATGGTCTGGATCTTATGATAGGAGATATCGAAGAGATAGACAGAGCAAAAAAAATTGTGAAAGTAAGCGGAAATAATGAAGTGGCGTATGATAAACTTATAATCGCCACCGGTTCAGATCCCCTGGTGCCTCCCATAAAAGGGGCCGACAAAGAAAATGTATTTACAGTAAAAAAGGATGATAAATATCTTACCCAGCTTTTATCAAAAGTAGATGGATCCAAAAACATGGTTATAATAGGCGGTGGATTCATCGGTATGGAATTTGCTGATGAGTGCGGAAAAAACAGGGATATGGATGTGACAGTGGTAGAGATGCTTCCACACTGCCTTATGCTGGTATTTGATGAAGAATTCTGCAGGCAGGGAGAGGAACTGATAAAAGACAGGGGTGTAAAAGTGTTGACCGGTGAAAGAGTAGAGGAAATATCAGGAAACTCAAAAGTAGAAGGCGTAAAGCTGTCCAGCGGAAAAACAATTGATGCCGACCTGGTCCTTATAGGCATAGGAGCCAGCGCAAACAGCAAAGTTGCCGGAGATGCGGGCATAGAGCTCAATGAAAAGGGAGCCATCAGGGTAGATAAATATATGAAAACGAATGATGATGATATTTTTGCCTGTGGAGACTGCTGCGAAAAGATATCTTTCTTTACAAAAAAGCCAATAAACCTGATGCTGGCTTCAATAGCTACCAATGAAGCCAGGATAGCCGGCGCTAACCTATATAATATAAACAGGTCCAATGAAGGGGTTATCGGCGCCTATTCCACAGTTATAGGAGATACAGCGCTTGCCAGGGCCGGAATGTCCGAAAAAGAAGCAGAACAAAATGGATATGATTTTGTATCGGGACAGGCGGAAGGTCCCAACTGCCATCCGGGGTGCATGCCCGGCGCAGCCAACCTTAATGTAAACCTGATATTTGAAAAAGGAACAGGCATAATCCTGGGAGGCCAGCTTATAGGAGCCAAATCAGGGGGAGAACTAATAAACCTTATCAGCGGCTGCATCTGCAAAAAGATGACAGCAGATGATATTGCTACATTCCAGATGGGAACCCATCCTGCCCTTACAGCTTCACCTATTGCCTACCAGATAAGCAATGCGGCTGAGATGGCGGTAAAAAAACTCAGGCAGGCATAAGAACCTGATATACCCGTTATATATGGAATCATAGGAATGACCGATGTCTCCCGATATAACCTCACGGGATGATCCAGGAAGGACTATAATGTAGATATATCTTTGACCAGTCATTTTATTTTTAATAGAATGTTGTAAAAAGGAAAAACATGATATTCAAACAGATAAATTCCGGGGGAGACAGGAATTTTGCCTATCTTATAGCTTCCGA
>CAYPXQ010000009.1:0-23675 GCA_964414685.1 uncultured Actinomycetota bacterium | reverse complement strand
TTCTTGGGAAAGCCTTTTTTGAACAGGCCGCCCCCATCAGGTATGACTTTCCTCCAGACTTTTATGCGGATAGGCCTCTGGTAAAACATACCCTGTCTTTCCCATGACCTTATCTTGAACCAGGGGATATCTTTTTTAAAAAAAGATAAAGGTATAAGAGTGCATAAATAGGAAACACCCAGGTGTATCAACAGCCACACAAATATATCCAGGAATATTATCCAGAAATGTGATAGTTTAAATATGGGCATGATCCCCGCCTGACCTCAAGTCCTTATGTCCCTTTCTTTCCAGGTGACTCTCTTTTTCAAAAAAGTGATGATAAACGAATAAAGGAATACTACTATGAAGAATGCCAGGGGAATAGGATAAAATATGGAAGCAAAAATGCTGAAACTGCCTACCCGGTATGACATCCAGTATATCTGGGCAGAGAAAGCGGCATAAAAAACTGCAGATATGATGACCAGCTGCATATCCATGGATACCAGGCCTTCAGCCATGGCATTAATAGGGAAAATAGCCCCGGCTATCCAGGCTATTACCATTATAAGGACAGGAATGGAAGTCGATCTGGCCCCGGAGCTGAAGCTTTTTGACCAGCCCCTTACCACATCCATAAACCCTTCCGGATACATCCTGAAATCAATGGTGCCTTTTCCCCCCATGCAGCTGACTTTTATTCCCCGCCTTATAAACTTCTTGCCCATCTCTATGTCCTCCATTACCCTGCCCCTGATGCTTTTATGGCCCCCTATTTTTTTGTAATCATCCAGGCTGCACAGGAGACAGGGTCCGAAAGCACCAATAGGTTTTTTACCAAAAGGGGTAAATGCGCCTATTCCGGCTATGAGTATAATATTGAAGAATAAGGAAAGGTTCTCATAAAGCCTTTTTATCCTGTGGTAGGGCTGGATAGATATCACACCTTTTTGCCTGTGCAAACAGTCTGCTATTTTCTCTATCCCGTCTTCTTCCAATGAAGTATCGGCATCCAGGAAAAGAAGGTGGCTGCCTTCAGCCTTCATGGCCCCGTTATGGCAGGCCCAGGATTTACCTACCCATCCATGGGGAAGGTCTTTAAGTCTTATGACCCTGGCGCCATGTTCCTCTGCAATCACGGGGGTGCTGTCTGCTGAGTCATCATCTACTACTATTACCTCCCCGGGTTTTATGGTCTGGACTGCCAGGGAATCAAGGAGTTTGGGAAGATTTCTCTCCTCGTTCCTGGCAGGTATTATAACTGATAATCCTTCCCATGCCGAAGATATACTATTATCTTCAGGCAGTTTCTGACACAACGGGATCTTCCAGAGTATTAAAAACCCCAGCAGCCAGAATGCAGCATGTACTGAAATATTTATATAACTCATCTAAGATATCAGGCTATTCCATCCGAATAAAAAACTATGTTTATGCCGGCTGCATGGTGCCCGCAAATACCAGCCAGGCCAGAAGAGACTTGGCTACCAGGCTCAGGATTATATAGCCCCTCTCACCATACAGGTAGTCTTTCCATCTTCCCACTTTTTTATACTGCAGCACCATGTTTATGGGGAACAGGTTAAACAGTACGAAATAAGTGCCGAATATGGCATATACAAACCAGGGTATCTGCTCCAGTACATCCGGTGTCTTGACAGCCGAACCCAGAAAGTATAGAAGGATGACCACCCAGGGTATGGCCCCGGAGAAGCTTCCTATGACAAATGAAGTCCAGCTTGTCTTTTCCGTGGTCTGGTTGTGGAGCTCCATCATCAGCCCCAGGAGGTTCATGGTGGCATTAAGTCCGACTATGGCCACTATGGTGCCTATATCCCTGGCCCCGAAAAGCATGGATATAATGACTATCATAACCGAGGAAGAAAGAGCATACTCATACCATCTGAAGTAATTTATACCTTTCTCCAGGCTGCTATTGTAAAATTTGTTTATGCCTGGCAGTATTACCAGAAAATGGGCAATCGCAGACAGAAACAGGAAAATAGAGACGAATGCCCCTATGGGTATGGAGCCAATTATCTCCGAGTCCACGAAAAGACGCATCTTTTCCGTGTCAAAGGACTGGAAATAATACTCCACCGGAAGCTTGAAATCTTTTATCTGTGTGATTATGAGCCCCATTACCAGCATGAAAACTGCCTGCACGAAATGCAGAACCGCCATGGCTCCATTAAAGCGCCTGAGATAGGGGAATGTGATCTTCTTTTCAGCCATTTTAACCTCCCATTTTAAAAATGCTATTGCTTTTGACCCATACGCTGTTGAAGCGTATTATATTTATTTTATAATGTTAATAATATTATTCAAATACTTTTTTAAATAATATATCAGGATGCTATAATTTATTAGATAATACATTCCAGATACACCCTGGAGATATGCCATGGATATAAATCCAAACAGGATAAGAAAATTAAACAATATAGGACCTTCCGGAGGTGTGGTAGCATACTGGATGAGCCGCGACCAGAGGGTATCAGACAACTGGGCCCTTCTTTATGCCAGGCAGCTGGCACAGGAAAGAAAGGTGCCGCTTTTGGTCTGTTTCTGCCTGGCAGAAGATTATCCCCATGCCAATCTCAGGCATTTTGCCTTTATGCTCAAAGGATTAAAGCAGGTATATGAAAGACTTATGGAAAAAAACATACCGTTTTTCCTGCTTAAGGGCGACCCGGTGGAAAAGATCCTTGAGTTTGTCAGTAAAAATAATATCGGGACACTGGTCACAGATTTTGATCCTTTAAGGATAAAGAGAAAGTGGAAGTCCGGTGCGGCAGGGAAAATCGGCATACCTTTCTATGAAGTAGATGCCCATAATATAGTCCCGTGCCGGTATGCATCAAAAAAACAGGAATACGGTGCCTATACATTGAGGCCGAAGATAAACAGGTTGCTGGATGATTTTCTGGATGATTTTCCGCCCCTTAAAGAAAACACGGCAGACAATACCCCGGAAAAGCCGGGGGTGGACTTTAAAAAAACAATAATGGATATCAGGACCGACCGTTCCGTAGGAGAAGTGAACGGCATAGAACCCGGGGAAAAAGGGGCACAGAAGGCGCTTGACTCCTTTATCGACGGCAGGATAGACGGATATGGCAGCAAGAGGAACAACCCGGATAATGATATGCAGTCCGGCCTTTCTCCATATCTTCACTTCGGCAATATATCTGCCCAGAGAATAGCCATGGAAGTTTTGTACAGCAATGCAGGTGATGCCGACAGGGATGCTTTCCTGGAGGAGCTTATAGTGCGAAGGGAGCTCTCAGATAATTACTGCTATTACAACCGCAATTATGATTCCTTTAAAGGCTTTCCTCCATGGGCCAGGAAGACTCTTGATGATCACAGAGGAGATCCCAGGGAATATATTTATGAAGCAGGCAAGCTGGAAGGGTCCCTTACGCATGACCCGCTTTGGAATGCGGCCCAGTCCCAGATGGTCATCACTGGCAGGATGCATGGCTATATGAGGATGTACTGGGCCAAGAAGATACTGGAATGGAGCCCGTCCCCGGATGAGGCCCAGGAGACAGCCATCTATCTTAATGATAAATACAGCCTTGACGGGCGGGACCCTAACGGCTATACGGGCATAGCCTGGAGTATCGGCGGCGTCCATGACAGAGCCTGGGGAGAAAGAGCAATATTCGGCAAGGTAAGGTATATGAGCTATAATGGCGCCAGGTCAAAATTCGATGTAAAAAGCTATATTGATAAGATGAGAAAAATGGGCAGCTAAAAAAAGCTCCACATGGCCAGGATGGCAATAAGCAGGATTAGCCCTGTTATGCCAAGTCCGAGGCCGGCAGCATATATCTTTTTGCCCCTGTCGATATAAAGCCCCCTGTCGATTCCCCGGTAATCCTTTATCCCGGTCACAATGGCAACAATGGAAGTACCTGCGGCTGCTGCCCCCATTAAAAGGAGCAGGAATAATATAAAGGCATATCTTAAGAACTCTTCTTCAGCATCTATCATATCTATAAGATCGGGGCCGAATGGTTTTGCGGGCATCAGCAAAAAAAGGACAATTCCTGAAATAACAGATATTATTCCCAGTACCAGTGATTCAGAGGAAAACCTTCTATTGTCTGGTCTTTTCATATCATGGTCCCGGACAGGAATTTGCTATATCAAACGCCGTATTTTTTCCTGACTTTGTCTATGACTCCGGTCGAGGGAAAACTTATGGCATTACTGGGGCATCTATCCTCGCAGCCGATACAGCCCACCACACAATTATATGGACTGGTGACCTCTGCCTTATCTTTTCCATCCGAATATGAAAATGTGCCCAGCTTGCAGAACTCCACACAGGTGCCGCACCCGTCACATCTTTCTTTATCTATACTGGGATACCAGGGTATCTCCTTTCGGGGTATCCCCAGGTACTCCTTATCCGGTTCCAGCTGTTTTTTTCCTGTCATTCATTTCTCCTGTCATTATTATTTAAAGATATTATATGCACTGGCGCTGTTTTTTCAAATCGGGCTTTAGTATAATCGGTCATAGACGGTAAGTCGATATGGTATTATATATCCAAAGCATAAAACCTATTTGAAAGGGAACTAAAAGATGAAGAAAAAAACCCCGGGAAGATTCGAGGATAATGAAGTCCTAAAACAACCAGAAAGGGATGGAGAATTTATACATTCTGATCCCTGGAGGGTTTTAAGGATACAGGGGGAATTTGTGGAGGGCTTCAATACCCTGGCAGGACTGGGCTCCTGTATATCCATATTCGGTTCAGCCCGGACCAGACCTGACAATCCCTATTACAAAGCGGCCGAAGAGACAGCAGCTCTCCTGGTCAAAAAGGGCCTGGGAGTCATCACCGGGGGAGGTCCCGGCATCATGGAAGCCGCTAATAAGGGGGCATATGAAGCCGGAGGTACATCCATAGGCTGCAATATCGAGCTGCCCTTTGAGCAGGAACCTAATAAGTACCAGAATATCGCCATGGAATTTCATTACTTTTTTGTCCGTAAGATGATGTTTGTAAAGTACTCGGTTGGGTATATAATCTTTCCGGGAGGCTTCGGCACCCTGGATGAGTTGTTTGAAGCCCTTACTCTTTCCCAGACCCACAAGATAGAGCATTTTCCCATCGCTCTTTTCGGAAGCAAATACTGGGGAGGCCTGACCGGGTGGATAGATGACTGCCTGCGGAAAGAATTTAAGACCATCAGTCCTGAAGACAGGGAAATGTATAAAGTCTTTGACGACCCTGCAAAAGCCGTAGACCATATAGTAAAGATACTCAGGGATAATAAGCTCTGCGAACTGTTTTAATATCAGGAATTGTTTTTATTCCTTATCTTTGCCCACTGGTCCTTCAGGTTAACAGTACGGTTAAACACCGGCATGTCTTTGCTGGAATCCGGGTCCACACAGAAATACCCCAGCCTTTCAAACTGGTATATCTGGCCCGGGGCTGCCTTTGACAGCGACGGCTCCAGCCTGCAGTCCCTTAATGTTTTTAGTGATCCGGGATCGAGGTTTGATTTAAAATCCCTTCCATCTTCAGTCTTTAAAGGATCCTCCCTGTTAAAAAGCCTGTCATAAAGCCTTATTTCTGCCGGTATGGAATGGCCGGCAGAGACCCAGTGAAGGGTTGCTTTTACTTTTCTCCCGTCAGGCGCATCTCCGCCCCTGGTGGCAGGGTCATAGGTGCAGCGGAGCTCTGTTATATTCCCGCTGTCATCCTTTAATACCTCATTGCATATTATGAAATATGCATACCTGAGCCTGACTTCCCGCCCAGGCGCCAGCCGGTAGAATTTCTTTGGAGGATCTTCCATGAAATCCTGTTTTTCAATATAAAGTACTTTTGAGAAAGGCACCTTCCTCTTGCCCATGGATCCGTCTTCCGGGTTGTTTACAGCATCAAGCTCTTCGGAACCGTCATCAGGATAATTATCTATTACCACTTTTAAAGGATCTATTACAGCCATTTTTCTCAGGGCCTTTTTATTAAGGTCTTCCCTTACGAAATATTCGAGCAGGGCGATATCTACTGTACTGTCAGCCTTGGCCACACCTATCTCATTGCAGAAATTCCTGACAGCCTCCGGTGTATAGCCCCTCCTCCTTATACCAGAAAGAGTAGGCATCCTGGGATCATCCCACCCGTTCACATGGCCTTCCTCAACCAGCTGAAGGAGCTTCCTCTTGCTCATCACTGTATAGTTGAGGTTCAGCCTGGCAAACTCTATCTGGCGGGGATGATGTATCCCCAGCTGTTTTATAAACCAGTCATAAAGGGGGCGGTGGTCCTCGAATTCAAGCGTGCATATGGAATGGGTGATGCCCTCGATGGAATCAGACTGTCCATGCGCCCAGTCATAGGTGGGGTATATGCACCATTTTTTTCCGGTGCGGTGGTGCTCCCTGTGGAGTATCCTGTAGATTATGGGATCCCTCATATTGAGGTTGGGGGAGGCCATGTCTATCTTTGCCCTGAGCACGCGGGTGCCGTCACCAAAATATCCGTCCTTCATCTTTTCGAACAGCTCCAGGTTTTCCTCCGCGCTCCTGTCCCGGTATGGGCTGTCCTTTCCCGGTTCGGTAAGGGTTCCCCGATGCTGTCTTATCTCTTCGGCGCTGAGGTCGCAGACATAAGCCTTGTTAATTTTGATAAGAATTACAGCATATTCATACAGCCGGTCAAAATAGTCAGAAGCATAGTATTCCCGGTCTTCCCATTCAAAACCAAGCCATCTAACGTCTTTTTTGATCGATTCCACATATTCCAGCTCTTCCTTTGTGGGATTGGTATCATCAAATCTTAAATTGCATTTTCCCCCGAATTCCTGCGCCAGGCCGAAATTAAGGCATATGGACTTGGCATGTCCTATATGCAGGTAGCCGTTCGGTTCGGGAGGAAACCTGGTATGGACCCTGCCGCCATTCTTTCCTGCCTCCAGGTCCCTCTTTATTATTTCCCTTATAAAGTCTGATCTTTTAACAGTATTATCCATTAGCCTTCCCGGGATATTATAGTCCTAAACTGAAAACCTAATTTTATGTAATAGCCTGTACTATGTCAAAGCATAATGGGAAAATGATGATCATATTACATTTTACACATACTTCTGGTATATTTTATAGAAAAAGATGAGGTGGAAATGGCTTCAGCCGATAACCGGGTATTCGAGGGATATCATTATAGGACGAGCTCCAGGTTCGGCAGCCGGGTAAAGATAGAAATAGTCAATGATAGTATTTCCATTACCGGTCCCCGCATAGGTCCGGCAATATACAGGGCCTGGATACTCATACAGTCGATCCTGCTGTTTCTAATGATCCCTGCCGTCATATTCCCCCTGGTACTGGGAAAGCCTATCTATCTTTTACTGGTAATCGGGCTTTTGTTCCTGCACTACGCCATAAGCGGTACAGGCGCCATCATCCTATGGGAGGGAGCAAATGTGATGGCCTTTACCGACGGCAAAGCCGGGGACACCGAGATCATCAGTATGGGTGATATAAAAGATATAAGGATGGGAAAAGGCTGGGAAAGAAAAGGGCTCTGGCTGGTGATCCCCTATGTCATACCTATTATTAATAAGGTCACAGAAGGCCTTTGCATATCATTTGAAGCTCCTGACAGCGTGACGGGTAAAGATGTGGTATATGCTTTCCTGCTCCATTCCCGGGAAGAGACATACAGGCTTGAGGGACTATTAAATAAAAATATCAAAGAATAAACCTGGATTATTATCTCTTATTAAATGAACAGCTCATATGGAAAAGAGAAGGACAGGTAAACTTTTCAGGGATATAGAACCGGAGATAAAGTAAAGTACAGTTCGGCATATAGCCAGGGACAAAGGCAGGTATAAGATGGGCACAGCATTAAAACTGGAAAATATCCGGAAAATTCTGGGTAAAAACCAGATACTAAAGGATGTTAGTTTCTCAGTCAAAAGCGGAGATATATTCGGCTACCTGGGGCCCAACGGTGCCGGAAAGACTACCACCATCAGGATAATACTGGGCCTTTTTGAAGCCGATTCGGGAAAACTTGAAGTACTGGGCCGGGATATCCATGATCCCGGGACCAGGAAAAAGATAGGTTTTGTACTGGACCTTGACGGTCTTTATGACGGCATGACCGGCAGGGAAAACCTTGTATTCTATGCCAGTATTTATGATGCCGATACGGGGGATGAAAAGATAGACCGGCTGCTTGACCTGGTGGAGCTTGCCGGCAGGGGTGATGATAAGGTACATACATACTCCACCGGTATGAGGCGGCGGCTGGCCCTGGCAAGATCCATGGTCCATGATCCGGAATTGCTGATCCTTGATGAGCCTACTTCTGGAGTAGATCCCTCAGGGCAGATCCAGATTAGGAAAATAATGCTGGACCTGGCAAAAAAAGAAAAAAAGACTATCTTCCTCAGCTCCCACAACCTGGATGAAGTCCAGCGCATATGTAACCGCATAGCCATAATCGACAGGGGAGAGATAAAACTATACGGAGAACTGGAAGAGCTGCGCCGGCAGATGGGAAATAGGGGGCTTGTCATCAAGACAATGTCTGATGTTCCCCGTAAAGTCATAGACGATATCAAAAAAGATCCTGCCCTGGGCTTAAGAAAATTCCAGGAGAGAAAACTTCTATTTCTGCCGGATGCAGGGATAGGGACTCCGGAGATACTCAATATCCTCTCAGGCTACGGGGTAGAGGTAGATGAAGCCATAAAACAGGAAGCGACCCTGGAAGAGATGTACTCCAGCATCCTGAAGGAGGCAGAAGGAAAATGAAGAATCTGGGACCGCTGGTCTCTGCCGGCATCAGGAATAACTTCAGTTCCAGGTCAGTAGCCTTTATCTGGTATGGAGTCTCGCTGCTCCTGGCGGCAGGCCTGATTGTATTGTTTGGCATACTCCTTATTGGTCCGGAACTGGAAAAAACGGCCCCTGATATAGGTAAGCTCCAGGTATACCTGGGAGTGACCCTTTTCTCTGCATCCATTATAGGGCTGGGGATAAACCTTAATGCCCTGGGCTTTACATCCATGATAAGGGAAAAGGCCAGGGGGAATATTCAGTCGCTTCTGGCCACAAACCTGGAGATAAGCCAGATATGGCTGGCAAAGACTTTATCGGTCTTCATCCCGGGTTATATAGCGGGAACAATCTTTACCCTGGGAACGCTTCTGGTGGTAAACCTTATCTATTTTGTTCCGGCTGTGGGCTTTCTGGCAGATCCGTGGATACTCCTTATCAGCCTTATAATATATCCTGCCATGTATTTTTGCCTGGGACTACTGGTATACCAGGTGGGTCTAATAAATAAACCTGTAACTGCCAATATCATCGCCCAGGTATTTCTGCCCCTTTTTATAAACCTGGTGATCCAGGTCATGCTGCGAAGCAGCATCATGGACTATACTTCATGGCAGTTCATGCTGGCCAATCTGGGGTTTGCAGCGATAATAGGGGCAATGGTCATAATCCTTGCGCCGTGCATTTCCAGGGAAAAAATTGTGCTGTCATATTAGGAGTCAGGTTTGAAAAAAGCATTTATCATATTTAAAAGAGATGTCCGGGAGATATTCGGGACCAAAGCTTTTCTTATCATATGCATCATGTCATTTTTACTGACAGCAGCCGCGTCCATAATCACCAGCATACTCCTTTCCCGCCAGCCATGGGCTGTTTTTCCTGAATCTCGTCCTGCCCTGGAACTTATTATAGGCCTGCTGGCATTTTTCATCCCCCTTGTCATAATCATGGTCTTTATATGGGGGTTTTCCGGCCTGCAGCTGGCAAGGGAAAAGGCACAGGGGATAATCCCGTCCCTGATCGCGGCAGCCATCACCCCCAGGCAGTTATGGACCGGCAAAAGCCTGGCTATCTTCCTGCCCGCTTATCTTATATCAGTACTTTCTACCATGATTGTAGTGCTTGCCGTCAATCTTTCTGTTATCCTGCCTGCTTCAGGCAGTTTCATATTCCCGCTGCCCCTGTTTTTGGTAAGCCTGGTGTGGGACCCCCTTCTCCTTCTGGGGACTCTTATGTTTATCATACTTTTTTCCCTGGCTGGAAATCCGGATACAGCCATAGCCCCTTCCTTTATAATCGGCTTCGGGCTTATGATGGGGATACCCATAGGGATGGCCGCAGAGGTAATCGATCTTGTATCCTGGGATTTCTCATTATGGTTTCTGGCCGGGACTTCTGCGGCATGGGCTGCGGTCATTATCCTTACCCGCTTCCTTACCAGAGAAAATATAGTTTTATAAGATTTCTTTATGATCCCGATACCAAATTATATTAAACCCTGCCTGTTCCAGAAGTTCATTAGGTACAAGCAAAAAAATTGGGAACAGTTTTTAAACATATCATTCAAGGAAATCAAGCAATGCTTCATTTACAGCTTCCGGCTGTTCTTCCATGGGTACATGGCCTGCCTTATCGATTATACTCAGTTTTGAACCGCTTATAAGTGAATTGAACCTGTAAGCGTTATCCAGGCTTATCCAGGTATCATATTTTCCCCATATAATAAGTACAGGTATATCTATTTTACTGAGCACCGCCTCGATGTTATAAGGGACATTTCCCTTTAGTATTGAGACATAGGCGATATTTGCATCTTTTATCCTGAAAGGTTCAAGGTATGCTCCTGCCACCTGTTCATCTACGAAATCCTCATCATAAAAAGCAGATCCTAAAAAATCCCTGAAATTGTCTTGTCTTACAAACAGGTTGTAATATATGATATCAACCACCGGTTTTGTAAGAAGCCCTGAATAGAACGGGGGAGAGCTTTCCTCCAGTCCGGCGCTGTCGATAAGGATAATCTTCTCAAACTTCTCAGGATCCAGGTCATAGCATATAAGAGCTATCCTCCCTCCCATGGAATGTCCGGCAACCGTAGCTTCTTCAATTTCTTTTTCTTCCATGAAGTCAAGCACTATCCTGGCCTGTTCGGTATGGGAGTAATCTGAATCCGGGACCTTCTCGGAAAAGCCGAAGCCCTTAAGGTCCAGGGCAAATACCCGGTAGCCGGAATCAGCCAGTGTCTCGATATTATGCCTGAAAGTAAAGGCGCCCCCTCCTATACCATGCAGCAGGATAAGGGTATGTTCACCGCTGCCTTTTACCACATAATGGATATCTGCCCCCCTTATCCTTATGAAATCATTGTCTACTTTGAGCCGGGACAGCTCGATAGCGGTAAAGTCCTTTACTCTCATCAATGCATATTGCCAGTAGGATATGAATGCCAGCGCCAGGACAGCAATGACCAGCAATATGCTTACCACCACAATTTTTATTTTTCTATTCTTTGATCCCAATTCAGTCTTATTCTTAAAGATTTTTTAAATGCTTATAACAGGTTTGCGGAATAGATTGGAGACCATGGCATGGATAATCACTACTGGTGTAAATAAGATGCAGGTTATGATCATCCTGGCCTCATACGGCAGGCTGCTCCTTTTATCAGACTTCCCTGCAAACCGGTTAAAAAAAGAACCCCATGGAATACCATAGACATTGCCTACCATTATCATGCGAACTGCACCCAGTATTCCCATTGCTTTTGGCAAACCATAGATATCTACCAGACGCTCCCAGGCCTCCCTGGAAGGATGTGCCCTGCTATCGGCATAATGCTGTGCAAATATTATCCCGGGAGCCTCCTCCGACGGGACATTTTCTATGATGCCTGAGAGCAGTTTAAGGATCTCTTTATTGTCCATGCCCATCTCAAGAGCCATCTTTGTATGGGCATAAGAACAGATGGAACAATCATTTACCCCGGTAACCGCGATCATGATCCTCTCCATAAATTCAGGTTCCAGGTCTTTGTTCCTCCGTGCCCTGGACATGTATCTTGCAGTACGTAATCCATCATAATAGATCCTGTAAGATTCTGGGACTGAATAAAGTTTTTTAACTGATCCGGTTATCATAAGTCCTTTTAAGGCAAACTTTTAATATCAGCTTTCCTGCCTCACCTTTTTACCCTGCAGTCTGAATGCTGCATATTCTATGATGATGCCGTATATGATCCCTGCCAAAAAACTCACAATATCTCCAAACCCTGTGGAACTGTAAAAGGCAAAAGAAACGATCAAACCCAGGACAGCGCCTCTGGCAATGGTCTTTGGCAGACCGAGCCTTTCCCATGGCGCCCCGATGACCAGGCCCATCAACAGGCGGTTAAACCATAAGGAAAAAAGAAAATATGCATCACTCTCAAAGCCTGACCTTACCAGGGCTCCCAGTATGCAGACCACGCCCAGTATAGCTCCAGCAGCCAGACTTATATACATCCTTTTTGTAAACATCCCTTTGACTCCTTTATCCCGTTAATAATAGCTTTATAAAGATTATATATCTATTACACTATTTTATGCAGTTATTTCACCGCCCCGGAACCATTTCCTTCTTCCGGATTTTTTACTAAAATAGGAATCCATTTGTAAAAATTAAAATATTTTATATGCTAAATATAATCATTATTTCTATAAGCCTGGCAATGGACTGCTTTGCAGTCTCTATGGCCGGTGGCGCAGTTACAAAAAAGCCCAGAGCTATAGACGCCTTAAAAGTCGGTTTATTCTTCGGTCTTTTCCAGGCTTTAATGCCGGTTATAGGCTGGTATATAGGTTTTGGCTTCAAGGGCCTGATAGAAAATGTTGACCACTGGATAGCATTCGCACTGCTGGGATTAATAGGCATCAAGATGATCTATGAATCATTCA
This sequence comes from uncultured Actinomycetota bacterium, assembly GCA_964414685.1. Classification (GTDB taxonomy): domain Bacteria; phylum Actinomycetota; class Humimicrobiia; order Humimicrobiales; family Humimicrobiaceae; genus M55B120. The sequence goes on along the minus strand of CAYPXQ010000009.1, from coordinate 10,941 downwards.
AAATAGAGAGCGAGAAAAACAGGATCGACCTGATCAAAATGACCTCTCTTTTGATCCTGTCAGTTGCCACCAGCATAGATGCCCTGGTAATCGGCATAACCCTGTCAATACTGGGTATCTCTCTTTACCTATCAGTTATTATCATAGGGTTATTCGCATTTGCATTCTCGTTTTTCGGATATTTTTTAGGTAATAAGCTGGGAAAGTTTTTAGAAAGCAAGGTTGAGCTCATTGGCGGGATAGTCCTTGTAGGAATTGGGATCAAGATATTGATAGAGCATCTAATATAAGCCAAGCACTGATAGCTTTTCAACTGCCTGTTACAATCAGCATCCTGGATGATGATTGGTATTAGAACCATATTATAGATTTAGATATAGATGCTTTTCTGTTACAATAGATTTTCTGGGAAAAATCCCTTTTTATGTCATTAAAACATTAACAGTAAAGATTATTAATCAATATGAAATACCTGGCCATATTAAATCCGAGCGCTGCCAAGGGTGCAGCTTTAAAGAATAAACCAAAAATTGAAAAATTATTAGAGGAGTATTTGCCGGATCATTCACTGATAGTATCGGCCAAACCCGGCGATCCCGCTATCCTGGCCAGGAAGGCTGCAGAAGAAGACTATGACGTGGTGGTCGCAGTTGGCGGCGACGGCACTTCAAATGAGATAATCAACGGACTGATGGCAGCTAAAATGGAAGGCAAAAAGATCCCAAAGCTGGCAGTTATCCCCGCGGGACGTGGTAATGATTTTGCTGCCAGCATGGGGATCCCAGTAAAGTTTGAAGATGCCGTAAAAGCAATTGCAGCCGGGACGACAAGGTCTATTGATGTGGGGCAGGTCTTTGGAGGGGATTATCCGGGAGGGAAATTCTTTGGGAACGGACTCGGGATAGGCTTTGATACAATAGTGGGTTTTGAAGCGGCAAAACTGCCTGCCTTCCTCTCGGGTATCCCGGGTTATCTGATCGCTGCCATAAAAACCATCTTTCTTTATTTCAAGGCTCCAACTTTGAAGGTCAGGCTGGATGATGAGACTTTTGAACAGCAGTGCCTTATAATATCAGTTATGAATGGGTGGAGGATGGGCACTTCTTTCAAGATGACTCCCTTATCAAAACCTGATGACGGGTTGTTCAGCCTGATGATCGTAGGCCAGGTAAGCAGGATAGGCGTCATCAAATTGATGGGAAGGATCATGGCCGGGACACAGGAGGGCCATCCTTTTGTCAGGATGCCTCTTACCGGCAGCATTGAGATCACTGCATTGAAAGGAAGTCTTCCGGTTCATGCTGATGGGGAAACGATCTGCGAAAAGGGTGATTATCTGCGTGCAGAAATACTCAAAAACCAGATCGATCTGATAATTGGAGGCTGATAATGATCAAATTCCTGACATACCTTGCTATGAGGCTCACATTATTTGTTACATGCAGCATAGATAGAAGATCATTGAAGGATGTCCCATTTCAGGGTCCCATGATCTTTATAGGAAATCATATAAACTTTTTAGACGTGCTCACGGCTCTGGCTTTTTCATATCCCCGCAAGACCTTTTTTTTAGTCAAAAAGGAGACATTCGATACCCCTTTTTTAAGACTCCTCTTCAATGCCTGGGGAGGCATTGCAGTTGACCGGGGCACTGCTGACCTGCAGGCTTTAAGAAAAGCAGCTGTCGTTCTGGGTCAGGGACATTTTTTCACAATTGCACCTGAAGGGACCCGTACAAAAGACGGGCAGCTGATAAAGGCTCAAACCGGTGTGGTGATAATCGCCCTGAAAAGTAAAGCTGCGATCATGCCTGTTGCCCAATACGGCGGGGAAAAGTTTTCAGAGAACATCAAAAAGCTGCGCAGGACCAGGATAACAATGAGGGCCGGCGCCCCATTCATGATCTGCCCGGGCAGCGCCTATCCAAATAAGGCAGAACGCCAGTTGATAGCAGATGAGATGATGTATCAGATTGCAGAGCTTTTGCCGCCAGAGTACAGGGGATATTATTCGGATACGAGTAAGACTAGCACAGATTATTTAGATTTCAATGTATCGGTAAATAAGCCCGCAAAACAATCCTGGCGGCAGAAAGTGGCTAACATGGTCAGAAAGTATCAATCCTGCTTCAGGAACACTGCTGTATAGATCCCTGGTCACCATAGCTTATTCATAATGATTAAAAGTGCATGTATCTCTTCCTGAGAGCCATAATCTATGCAGTCATCTCCAATTCCCGGGTAATTATTTGCCATATCTTAATACTTTTTTAATCTGATATAATATTAGTAAAATAGTAGTAATGATAAATAGGCCGAAGGACATTAGGGCAAACATGGGAGAAAATAAAAAACATAAGGGACATGATCACCATCAGCATATGGTAAGAGATTTCAGGAAACGCTTTATAGTCTCCATTATAATCACCATACCCATACTTCTTTTGTCCCCCCTGATACAGGGTTTTTTAAATATTGAAGGATTCATGAAATTTCCCGGGGACATGTATGTACTGTTTGTATTGTCTACAGCTATATACTTCTATGGAGGGTGGCCTTTCCTGAAGGGCCTCTACAATGAGATCAGATCAAAACAACCGGGCATGATGACTCTGATCGGTCTTGCCATAACCGTTGCCTATGTTTACAGCAGTGCAGTGGTATTCGGCCTTGAGGGCAAAGTATTTTTCTGGGAGCTTGCCACTCTTATAGTAGTGATGCTTCTGGGACACTGGATAGAGATGAGGTCAGTAATGGGAGCATCCAGCGCCCTGAATGAACTGGCAAGGTTGATGCCCAAAGATGCCCACAGGATAAACTCAGATGATGAGATAACAGATGTACCGCTGGAAGAATTGGAGAAAGACGATAAGGTCCTGGTCAAACCGGGTGAGAAATTTCCCGCGGACGGGGTGATCCTGAAAGGCGATACTTCGGTAAATGAGGCCATGATGACAGGCGAGTCGCAGGCTGTGACCAAAAAAGAAGGCATGGAAGTCATAGGAGGTTCTGTAAACGGTGAAGGTTCAGTAACAGTAGAAGTCAAAAAGACCGGTAAAGATTCCTTTCTTTCGGGAGTGATAAAACTGGTTGAACAAGCCCAGGAGAGCAAATCAAAAACCCAGGATCTTGCCAATAAGGCAGCTTTTTGGCTGACTATTATCGGTATTTCTGCAGGGGCAGCAACACTTGCAGTCTGGCTTTTCCTGATAAATAAGGATTTTGTATTCTCACTGGAGAGATCTGTGACTGTAATGGTCATTACCTGCCCCCATGCCCTTGGCCTTGCCATACCCCTGGTTGTGGCAGTATCTACATCCCTTTCAGCAAGGAAGGGGCTATTGATCAGGGACAGGGCCGCATTTGAGAGAGCCAGAAACATAGATGCTATTGTGTTTGACAAAACAGGAACCCTCACCAGAGGGGAATTCGGCGTAACCGAGACCATAACCCTGTCTGATGATCTGGACAAAGATGAGCTGCTCAAATATGCAGCATCACTGGAATCCAGGTCATCTCACCCCATAGCCAAAGCTATTGCAGAAGCTGCCCGTGATAAATACGAGGTGTCAGATTTTAGATCTATTACCGGCAAAGGCGCTGAAGGGACTGTAAATGGAAAAAAGATGAAGATAGTCAGCCCAGGGTATTTGAAGGAAAAAAATATAGATGCCGGAAAAAATGAAGAGGTAGACAGCGCATTTTCCCAGGGCAAGACTGTAGTCTATATCTTATTTGATGATGAACCTGCAGGGGCCATAGCCCTGGCTGATATAATAAGGGATGAATCCAAAGAGGCCATAAAAAGATTAAAGGACCTGGGTATAAAACCCATGATTCTTACAGGCGATAATGAGCAGGTCGCCAGATGGGTGGCGGAAGAAGTAGGCATAGAAGAGTATTTTGCCGGAGTGCTGCCTGAAGATAAATCCGATAAGATAAAAGAGATACAATCAAGGGGTCTTATAGTGGCAATGACCGGGGATGGCGTAAATGATGCACCGGCGCTTGCCCAGGCAGATATCGGTATTGCCATCGGGGCAGGTACCGATGTGGCGGTAGAGACAGCTGATATTATCCTGGTAAAGAGCAATCCTTTAGATGTCGTTTCTATCCTGGACCTTTCAAAAGCCACTTACAGGAAGATGCTTCAGAACCTGGGCTGGGCTACAGGATACAATGTATTTGCCATTCCTCTGGCTGCAGGCGTTCTCTTCCCCCTGGGCATTTTATTAAGCCCGGCAGTGGGGGCAGCGCTTATGTCATTGAGTACAATAATAGTGGCAATAAATGCCAGGTTTATAAAAGTTGGTTAAGCAAATAATATTTATCAAATATTAGTCTTACTTCTACTTAAATAAGATTTGCCCTATAATATCATTATAGATATCAAATAATAGAGCAGTCATGATTTGCTGAGAAAACTAATTATTCATTACAGGGAAAGTATATGGTTTCTGCCCAGCCTATTTATTTTAGGTGCGATAATATGTTCCATAGTGATAACCCGGCTGGATATAATATTCCAGGAGCAGTTTTATGTTAGCTTCCCTTCGTATCTTGTTACCAGTGTTGAGCTTGCACGGTCTATCCTGAGTGTGATCGCTACTTCACTTATTACTATGACCGCTATAACTTTTTCTACTATCATGATCGTCTTCTCGGTCTATTCTTCCCAGTTTTCACCAAGGACACTGCAGAACTTTATTTCTGACAGGCTGACCCAGATCGTGCTGGGTGTTTTTATTGCCGGCTTTACCTATTCCATAGTCTCGCTTCTTCTTATTCGTGAAATAGGGCCAGGCGCAGTTGTATTTTCAGCAGCATTTGGGATCGGCCTTTCCCTGGTATGTATTGGATATTTTATAAGGTTCATACAATATATTACAGTTGCAATCCAGGTAAATAACCTCATCGAAGAACTAAATCATGAGATCTTTGATACCCTGAAGAAAAATATAAAGGAAATTGAGAACGTTGAAAAAAACGGCAAAGTATTAACGGGTGTCTCTAAAGGAATGATAGATATACAAAAAGACAATCCGCATAAAATATTTGCCCCCAAAGCCGGCCACATACAACTCTTTGATTTAAAAGGATTGATAAAACTGTCGGCTGAAAATGATTCAATAATCGAGACCATAAAGCGGGTGGGGGATTATGTCACTGGATCAACAAACATTATTATTATCTGGAACATAGATGATGATAAAGAGAAGAAAGAAAAAATAGAATCCAGCATAAAAAAATATATCTCGATCGGGAACTATAGAAATACTGCCCAGGACATTGAATTTAGCTTGCAGAAGCTTGAAGAGATCGCATTAAGGGCAATATCTCCGGGAATAAACGACCCCAATACAGCCATACTGTGCATAAGGAATATGGGTAATATCTTATCTGAGATCTGCAACAACTATACCGGTAAGCTTTATTTTTATAATGACGATAATAACCTGAGACTTATTATAGACAATAAAGACTTTGAAGAGATACTATATTCTACTTTTTACAAGCTGCTTAACTTTTCCAGAAGCCAGATCTCCATACTCTCATCTATTCTGGAAGCAATACTTATTATTTCAGAGAGTAAAAATATCAAACTAAATAAGATATTATTAAGTTTCTCACAATATGCCATAAATGGTTTTAATAAAGAGCTGCTTCAGCCGCAGGATATCAAATACCTTAATATTAAATTAAAGAAAATAGCCGAATACCTGGATATCGAAGAATCCAGTATCTTAATAAAATGATCTCCGGCATAAAAGCATATACTCTAGCACAGGCGGGAAGGGCTGAGTCTTAATCTGAGTATCATAAATCATTGGCACCAGAATCTCCACTCATCGCCTGCTTTGGATAGATCATAGGTCCCCGATGATACAGCTCCGCCGCAACCCCTGGCCGTATAATTGTAAGTACCGGGTATCACATAAATAGTCTGCTGGCCTGAAGGGATGCTAAAGCTATAACTACCCGGCCCGCTGATGCTCAGTGACAAGTTTCCACCGGTGTCATTTTTGACTAAAATCGGGATGTGGTCCTGACAGGTGTGGATAAGGATAATCGAAGCAGAGGCCGAGCCCTGTGAGTTTGTTGCGGTAGCTTCCAGGGTAAAAGATTCCCCCTTATTATGAAGGTTTACCTGGGCAATATCTTTTCCAAGTGAACCCATGCTGTCGTCCTTATTAAAGGATATTGAGGGAGAAGGATCTCCGGCAGTATATGCCTTTACTCTATAATAGCAGGTATTATCACCAAGCTGGGAAAAGGCAGGACCTTCAATTACTTCCAGGCTGATAGTTGGAGCTGTTGATTCTTGTTCGACAACTTCATTTTCTTCAACCGGCTCTTCAGCTGTTTCTTCTGGAGTCTCTTCTTGTCCTGCGACTTCCTCGGCTTCTTCTAAAACCATTATTTGTACCGGGTCAGTGACTTCCATATGGGCAATCCCATCAATTTCCACTATCAGACCTGTAGCAGAAATGCTTTTTTCATAATAATATATTTCTGGAGCTTCGGAAAAATTTGCCCTATTTATATTATCTATCCAAACAGAGAATCCATCGGGGGCAGGATAATCCTTGCCGATATTGATAAATGTAGTCTTATCATCTGTAGTCTCATCATAATAAGTAGCCACAACCGGGCCATATACAGTTACTATTTTCCCAATATAGTTTCCAACTTCAATCCAGGGTATGATTAGTATTTCTTTTTCTGGAGCTATCTCTGCTGTTTCTTCTCCACCGCTTATCTGAGTTGGGTCAGTAACTTCTATGTAGGGACTACCATTTGAATCCAATATCAGGCCTGTAACTGAAATATTTTTCCCGTAATAGTATGTTTTTGGATCTTGAGAGAATTTTTCCATATCAAGATCATCTATCCAAATAGTCAATGCTTTCGGTTCCGGATAGGCCTTGCCAATATATAGAAAGGTTTTTCCTTCGCCTTCAGATCCAAAATGCTTAGTATCAACAACCGGACCATATACTGTTATTGTATTTCCTATATAATATTCAGCATCTTGCCAGGGTACAGAATCAGGTAATTCTTCTTCCTTATATGATCCCGTTCCTTCTTCGGCCAGTTTTTCCGATAATTCGGCCTCATCTGATTTTTTACATCCAGATACAACGGATATTATAAAGACAATGACTATAAGAACAATTATCGATTTCTTCATTTTGATGTCTCCAAACAGAAAAATTTACATATAGTATCTCCAAATGAAAAAACCGACTATCGATCTAGTCGGTTACACAATTGGCTCTGTTTTCTTCTGTGAGTGTCCAGCAATAATAAGAAAACCTCTTAGCTACTAAATTATGATAATTATATTATATTTTCTTAAATAATAGAAGAATAGTGGTAAAAGGATCCTTGTAAAATATTATTATAACTGCACCCCGGGTATATTTTCAGTACTGGATTAAACATTTATTTTTGGTGATAGATTCGGAGCACATTATTATTTATAATAGATATTATATAAGCGGTATGATCAGGGCTATAAGGTTTTTCATCGGTTAAGGAGATATCAAGATGATAAAGGATTTTAAAGAATTCATTGCAAGGGGCAACATGGTCAGTATGGCTGCAGGCATAATTATCGGGATAGCTTTCGGCGCCATTATCAGCTCCCTGGTAAATGATATCATAATGCCTCCCATCGGACTCATACTGGGCGGTGCGGATTTTTCAGATCTGTTTGCGGTGCTCAGGGAAGGAGCTTCTCCGGGACCTTATTTATCGCTTGATGCCGCCCGTGAAGCAGGGGCAGTAACCTTAAATTATGGCATATTTGTAAATGCAATAATCAGCTTCATCATAATAGCTTTTGTACTTTTCTTTGTCATAAAAACTGTAAATAGATTAAAAAAGAAAGAGGAGAAAAAGGTGTCTACAAAAGAGTGTCCTTTCTGCTTTTCATCTATCAATATCAAGGCTACGCGTTGCCCAAATTGTACATCCGAGCTAAATGTATAGGAATGCCCGGGACACCTTGAAGTCCTGAAAATGAGATGGTGACTGTGCCATCTATCATTCACATACGCGGGCTTCCGTTAATTACAGCTACATCCATTGTATCGCTCCATTAAATATATGGTTTCCGAATCAATATCAATTTTGTCTATTCCTTATCTTCGGGTATTTCCTCCTCATAATCTTGATCACAACAATGGCAGTGATCAAGACCAGCAAACATACAGCAATGATCGGTACGACTACTGATAGAATAGATACCGTACCAGAGGTTACATCTTCAGCAACACTAACCGGGACATTGGCAGTTCCACCGGTAGTTACTGTCACTGCTGGCCGGATTGCCAGGGATTTAACAGCATGTACGCTGCCTGCAACAAAAAGGCCTGCAATAATAGCCAGTACAGGATGCACATATGCTATGTTGGATGCACTGGCCGCAAAGACTATAGCTCCCGCGGCAGGCCTGACAAAGCTCTGGATTATATCATTTACATGGTTTACCTGTGGAATTTTATCAGCCAGGATCTCTATAACCGAAAGGAAGATCAATATACCGATCACCCACCAGGAAGCCATGGCATCCCAGGGTGAGCTGAGTTTTATCAGTTCGGTATATCTTGCCATCAGAGATACTACCAGCAAGGGTATATATGCGTTTAGCCCTGCACTGGCTGAAAGCCCAAATGCGGAAATAATATTAAATATTTCCATTTTTCTAATCCTTAGTAAAAAGTAACTTAACTCTTGATCCCGGTTGGGAAACTACCAGAGTTAAAGATAAGTCTAGCTTTAAGGCTTCCCTATAACAAATTCCTGTAAAATATTGCCTGCTTCATGGAATGTCTTTACTGTATACATCCCATCAGGCAGAGGAGCTTCAAAAGCAGGATTTCCTTTTTGCATATCTATTTCAAATACGAGGTTACCTGCCATATCATATATCTGTACATGGTTGTTGTCGGCATATTCCCACCAGAATACAAATTCGAAGTTATTTTCTTCGTTTACCCATACCTGGTAGCATGTCATGTCGTGATTACGGACCCAGGCGGTTTTTTCAGGTTCCAGACTATCAGAAGGACCGGAAACCTGTGCTTTTCCTAAATAAATATTGTCTATCCATAAATCGCCAGATTCTTTTCCCAGTTGTCTTGCAATAATTAATATCTCATCAAAATATGGAAAGCTGGTACCGGGATTTTCGCTGTCCCACCATTGCAAAATATCATAGCTCTTTGTCTGCCAGGAACTGTTGTAGGGAAGGATTTCAGTTGTGAGACTGGCTGTCGATATGTTTGTTTTTGAATCGATAAAGTCTATCTCCACAGTTGATTCGCCGGTACCGAAAACATTCCAGTAGCTAAAGCTTAAAGTAAGGTCTGGCGAATAGATATTTTCAATACGCTGGCTTATGACTGCCGCATAATCAGGACCCGGTACGACTGGTATAACTTTCAGTGATGCTACATAGCTGAATGTACCGCCATATGTATTATCATAAAAGACTGTTGAATCGTAATGGTTCCAGCCGGTAAAGTCACCTGTTTCAAAATCACCATTTGTCAAAAGTCCGGGAGAGGCAGACAGGAAGCTGGAAGGAAAAAAGATAAGGACAATAAACAAGAGAACAGAAGAAAAAACAAACCACTTTTTCACAGCGATCTCCTTTGACTTAAGGAAAAGTGATACTTGGGTGAATTATAGCAAATATAGATTCTTTTTATAATTATTATCAATGATAATACTGAGTCAGGATGAAATATTTCACTTTCAAATTGCCTGGCCTTCAGCTATAAAGCAATATTCATTCCAGACTTTTAGATTTTTCTATGCTTAAATAAAAATCAGTTTCTTCTTTTAAATAATCTTCAAATGACATTAAAGGTTTAGATATTAACTCCAGTTTATCAGGTGATATTTTACCTTCTTCAATAAGTTGATAGCCAGCTTCTGCAAGTGTTTTAATTATTATCTTCTTATCATAAGAATGGTTACTCATAGCAGTTGAATGCGGCCTTAGTACGGAACCGCTAAACTCCACATTAGAATTATTTGCCAGTTCCTCGACTATTTGCTTTACAATATCAAAGTTCCCTAATTCCCACCACCCACAGGCAGCTACGAGCATAATTTTTTTTATTTTAACTTTTTTGTGGAATCTTGCCCTCGTACGGCCATTTTTATTTTCAAGAACAGGCTCCATAAGTGGGAGGAGTCTATTAATTAACATCTGCATATTCCCCGGTAGTGGTATATACACAGGAGTAGCAAGTATTAAAATATCTGTATCTATCAGTAGCTTATAAACTGATTGCATATCATCTTTTAAAATACATTCTCCCGGTATTTTAAACCAGCAATGGAATTCGCCAATACAAGGCTTAATCTTTAATTTACTGGCATATAGCAAAGTTACTTCTGCTTTTGCAGTGCGCATTCCTTCGATAAGTGGTTCAAGAATCTGTGAGGTATATCCTTTATGCATGCGGGGGCTTCCGTTAATAACAGTTATATTCATTAGATGTCACTCCCTGGTATAATAAGATGTATTGATGATTGATCTCCAAAGACTGCATACATTAATATTTTATTACCTTTTTTATCTAAATGGAATTCTTTGATATTGTGATTTTAGGATATATGCTACATAGTTGTCTTAATGGCTGGCCCGGGCTTAAGAAATTACAAACAAAATTATTAAAGAAATAACAATATTAAGAAATCTTTTATCCATATGATGATCTAGATACTGGTATTTGTAATATTAATTTACTAGAATAAAGCTAAATGGAAAAAGAAGAAAAGCCAAATGATATTGATGGATATATCAAAGCCTTCCCAAAAGGTATTCAGGATATTCTTGAAAAAATTAGGCAGGTTATAAAAGAAGCTGTTCCTGAAGTAAAAGAAACAATAATTGAAGAATCAGACCCCAGATTTTATCCAA
>CAYPXQ010000008.1:0-6845 GCA_964414685.1 uncultured Actinomycetota bacterium | reverse complement strand
CCCTTATTATCTGCAAAAATGAACTTCTTTTCTTATTTGCCGTAGAAAAGACTCTGTCATTAAGATGTGTCAGGACCTCGATCGCCAGCTTCTTCTTTTGATCATCCCTGGCCGCCAGCGAGACGAATTCCCGGCACATATGCCTTATCTTATCAAAGTCATAGTCTTTTGCCTTCAGTACGCAGACCTCCTTCAGTCTCCCTGCATCACCGGCCTCTAGAAGGCCGTTTATCTCCCAGGATAACCCTTCGGGCTTATCGCCGGAAAGCACAGACCTGGTGTCATAATGTATCTCTTCCGGGGTCTTTATCACTTCGCCGAACTTGTTCTGGGTAATAAGCACTTTTGAGCCGTCACCCTTTCCCGAATCTTTAAGGCTGAAAGTAAAAGCCCCGCCGTCGCTTGAGCTTCCGCCCCTGGCATTCCAGTATTTATCGGCAATAGGACAGAACCTGGGATCTTCCTGTGATATGCTATGGAGGGTTGCGTCTATTGCCTGTTTTTCCGAACATACCAGGCCTATCTGGACCTCATCCCTCTCCTGGAGGGCAAATACCTGGGGCCTCAGCATTGCGGTATCAGTGATGCCTATAAGCTGCAGCAGGTCTTTATAGGGGTCATTCCTGGCTATGATAAAGAACCAGGGGCCGTCAGGAGAACCGGACATATGCTGCGACTGGATATACCTGTATACATGCTGTTTTTCTTTTGGGAGGCAGTCAAAATCATATTCCGATGTGGGTGCCAGGGCTTCTATTATAAATTCCAGGGGGTATTGGAATACCCTGTTTAAAAGGTCAAATAGAAGTATCGAAGTCTCTGTATCCGTGAGGAACTGGGGAAAGATATTATACTGGTTAAGATACTCGGAAACAGAATGGTAATTGGCAAAATCCCCGTTATGGACCAGGGCTTCATGCATCCCTGTAAACGGATGAGCTCCCCCGGGATGCCACATCCTTCCCCTGGTAGGATAGCGCTGATGGGCTATCCACCCGTGAGCGCTCAGATCCTCCAGGCGGTAGTAGCGGGCAACCTGTTCGGCATAACCCACTATCTTGAGTATCATGATATTTCTTCCGTGGGACATTATAAATGCCCTCTTCTCGCCCAGCGAAGCATAATACCTGTGGTTTAAGTCTACCGAGTTCTGGAATACATATTCGTCTTCAGCCTTGCGGATGTCCATACGTTTAAGGCCATTGTCCTTTATAAACTTATCCAGCCTGTCTTTTTTGGCCCTTACAAAATACTGCCATACATCGGGAGGCCTTATATCCAGTCCTATGTCTCTGTGATCTGCTATGGTTAGGATCTTCCGCACCATATATATATCAAACACATCATCTATATTGGTAGACTCCACTTCTTTAATGGAATCATTGTCAAGATAGGCAACCTGGAGGAGGTAGTGGCTGTCCAGTACTTCCCGGGGGACACCAAGCTCATCAGCAGATAAGCCCACAGCGGCGATCCCGCCTCCCTTTCCATTGCCACGGTTATGCATCTGTACCGAGGGTTCATAGATATGCCGTCCCTTTATCCGGATATTGGATATGAACCCGGTCACGCCGCATCCGCCCTCTTCATCGCATTTTCTCATGGGGACATCTATCCGGGGAAGCTTTCCCCTTGATGCGGCCAGATCATCTATTATGTTTTTTCTGTCTAAATCCATTTCCCTTTAAGAACCCTGTAGATATTATAAGAATATTTTAAAATCCGGCGCCGGCTGGTATTTATCCCTTTCGTCTTTTTCAAGATAATCAAGATGCACCAGAAGGTCCCAGCGTCCCCTCAGCTCCCTGATGCTCTTCATGCCGAAGCCCCTCAGGATCTCACACCACTGCTTTCTCCAGGCCATATACATATTTACCAGCCTCTGCTCCACATATTCTTCAGATATCATATTGCCCAGTTCGGGGTCAGTTGATGCAATGCCCCTGGCACAGCCCCTGCCGCTCTCGCAGTTTCCGCACCTGACGCATTCGACTGCCACCAGGTCTGCCGTGCCTATCACGCAGCCGTCGGCTCCCAGGGCAATGGCTTTGGCCACATCCATGGCATTTCTTATCCCCCCGCTGGCAATAAGGCATATCTTGTCCCTTACACCTTCCTTCTGAAGGAAATCATGTACTCTGGGTATGGCATATTCTATGGGCATGGCTATGTTCTTCTTGGCTACATCAGGCGCGGCGCCGGTCCCTCCATAGCTGCCGTCTATATGGATGATGTGTGCTCCGGCATAATATGCTCCCACAGCCACCATATCCACATCGGTAGGAGTCGATACTTTTACGGAGCAGAGCACTTCATTGTTTATTTCCTTTACCCAGTCCACATGTTTCTTATGGTCTTCCACCGAATACACGCTATGGAATGGGAACGGCGAGAACAGTGAACTCCCCACAACGGTCTCCCTCATGTCAGCTACGGCCTGGGTCACCTTCTCTCCCAAAAGATGTCCGCCCAGACCGGGCTTTGCCCCCTGGGCATATTTGAATTCCATTACCGGGCAGTTCTTTATGGTCTCCTCCCTTACCCCGAAAAGACCGGTGGCAACCTGGGTTATGACATGGTCTTTATATGGTAAAAACTCCGGAGGATATCCGCCCTCGCCGGTGCTGGTAAGGGAGCCGAGCTTCATCCAGGCCCTGGCCCGGCCTATTATGACCGAAAGAGCGGTTGACCCGTAAGACATCCCCCCGCCGTAACAGGGTATCAATATCTGCCTTTCCGGCCTCTCATCGCCAGTCTTGTTAAGTTCTATGCTGGTATCAATATCTTCATCACTTATATCCATCCTTTCACCCGGTTCAGTATGCCTGAACCTGATCTTATCGAAACCTCCTCCTGAATTTCCCAGATTGTATTCCAGGTCGACATGGGGCAGGTCTCCGGTCTCAGCCATGGCAAAATGCCCCAGCAGCATATCAGAGGTCCAGCGGTAGTCCCCCAGGGTCTCAGTCAGGGGGTTTTCCCTAAGCGTAAGGGCATTCTCGGGACATTTATCAATACAGAAATGGTCAGTATGGCTGCATTTAAACCCTATACATTTATGCTCTATGGGCCTCAGGGGCCGGGAATATCCATCCGGCTTTATATGAACGCCGTAAGGACATATCTCTGCGCATCTGCCGCAGGCTTTGCACCTGGAACTCCTCTTTATTATATATTTGCCTATGGTATTGCGGAACCTTGAGGGAGTCTCCACTACCTCCGGCAATCTGTTTTTCTTCTGTATCATATATTATCCTGCATCAAAAAATACTTTTCTTTCCCCGAATATGGGGGCAAAACTTTCCTTTTCCAGGTCTTCAAACCACATGGATCTCCCCACTTCACCGCGGAGCCTCCTGGCTTCCCTTATCCCCATAGCTCCCAGCATCTCCAGCATCTGGTTCCTCCAGGCAGCCATAAGGTTGACTATCCTGTCCCTTCCGTATCCGTCTTCAATGTCCTCAAACTTTACCGGACAGGAAAGGCCTTCCCGGCATCTGCCGCACAGGCGGCACTCCATGGCAATAAGGAGGGGAAGGTCTATGGTGACACCGTCGGCCCCGCATATTATGGACTTATTTACGTGCTCGGCCAGGGCGATCCCTCCGCTGGCAAGTATATTTATCCTCTGCCTTGCCGATTCTTTTACCAGCCTCAAGTGTATGTCCCTTAAAATGTCTTTTATGAACCGGGGGCTTTCTGTGCCGTATTCCCTGCCATTGTCATCGGCGATGACCCTTATGGCATCCACATGGGGGGACATGGAAAGCTTTAATACCTCTTCTGCATAGTCAATACCGGCCTTAAGAGGCAGCCCCACGCAGATGTATAAACCACTGTTTATCTTCTTTATCTGGCTGACGGCATCTTCGATATCATCTCCAAAGGCAAGCTCTGCCATGCGGACCCTGGAAATAAGCCGGTCATAGCTTCTGTAGTTTTCCCGGTCAAGTATGGGGATAATAGTCTTTTCATATTTTTCTATCCCATTGTCAATATCCCCGGCATCTACAAACATCATGGTGCCGATCCTTTCCGCAGCCTTGAGCATCGATGTAAGGACACTGCGGCTGAGTATCCCGAAAACAGGCTGCCTGAAAAGTATGGGAAGGGGTATCTCAAGTATTGATTTGGTCTCTACTGCCAGGGAACCGTCTTTATTAAAAGCCAGGCAGTCCGGTCTCCTGGAAAGCTCTATACAGGTATTTATATACTCCCTGCCGTGTATGCCGTCCCTGGTAGGTCTTACGATCTCGGACATATCGGTCCACATGGAATCAAATCCCCTGCCTACAAAGGGTCCCCTGTATCCCGAGCCTGATACCGGGATATTCCCGGTATGCGCCTGGTACCAGGTACGGCTTATGATCTCCGGAGTCCAGTAATCGTCACCCAGCTCTTTGTAGCCGGGGTTTAGGGCCCGGGAGAATATACCCTTAGTACATTCCTGGACACACCTGAAGCAGCTGTTGCAGGTATACAGGTATTCCGGCTCTTCCATGGTGCTCATATGCAAGTAGTTTTCCTTGAATATGTCATATACGCAATTCTTCTTTACGCATTCCCTGCAGCTTCCGGCGCAGTTTTCCCGGAATTCCACAGTGGTATATTTTCCCACGGGGTAGAACCTGGGGAGGGCTGTCTTTGTCTCTATATGATATTTTTCCGGCATACTTTTTACCTTTTCATATTATTTAAGTCCTGATTCCTTAACGATCCTGTCTACTATGGCTTCCCATTCAATTGCCATTATATGGATGCCGCTTACGCCTTCCATCTCCCGGAGCACGCTTATATCCTCCATACACATCTTGAGCCCTTCTTCGACCTGTTTTTCTTTGGGAAAAGAATCCAGTCTGTTTATGATATCCTCGGGCACATCTATCCCGGCTACATTATTATTCATATATCTGGCCATCCCGGCTGATTTTAGGGGGGTCACTCCGGCAAGTATATACACTTTATCTGCCAGCCCGGCATCTACCGCCCTCTTCATCCATTCCCTGAACCTGTCCATATTATATATGCACTGGGTCTGGATAAAATCCGCACCGGCCTCCACCTTTTTGGCAAGCCTCAATATGCGGTATTCAAAAGGATCGGCAAAGGGGTTGGCTGCCGCCCCTATAAACATCCTGGGGGCCACATCAAGTTCATATCCGCTCATGTCTTTTCCCTCATCCCGCATATCCCTTACCGCTTTTATAAGGTTTATGGAATCTATATCGAATACATTTGCTGCATCCGGCTGGCTCCCGAATTTCTGATGGTCCCCGGTAAGGCAAAGTATATTCCTTACACCCAGGGCATATGCACCCATTATATCGGACTGTATGGCTATCCTGTTCCGGTCTCTTACCACCATCTGCATGACCGGCTCCAGCCCGGCCTCCACCAGCTGGGCCGATGCCGCGATACTCGACATCCTGACTATAGCTGTCTGGTTATCGGTGACATTTACAGCATCAACGACATCCTTTAACAGTTTAAGTTTTTTGGCTATTACTTCCCGGTTTGCCCCCCTGGGAGGACCGCATTCGGCTGTCACTGCAAATCTTTTCTGTGACAGTGCCTGGTGAAGCCTGCTTAAGGTTAAGTCTTTCATATCATGTGATCCTCTCTGACCAGTTTCCTGGGCCCTCCGGACAGGCTGGTATTCCAGTTCTTAGGCGGTATTATCTTTTTGAGATTATCCATCTGTCCCAGTCTTGTGAGCCTGTCTATTATCTGGGCCCAGGCACAGTCGGTACCGGGATCGATCTCGCATTTCCCATCCTGGGATCCGCCGCAGGGGCCGTTCATGAGTCTCTTGGCGCACCTGGTGACAGGGCATATGCCTCCGAAAACAGCCAGTTCGCAGTCGCCGCAGCCGGAGCATTCTTCCGTGAATATGCCTTCCGTTTCCTGTATCCCGATAAAAGTCGTGTTCACACCTGGAAGTATGGGGATATCCTTGAATCTTTTTGCCATAGCCTGCACCCCGGCACCGCATGCCAGGGATAATACGGCATCACTTCTCGCCGCCTCAACAGCAGATTCCTGGATAAACTCATTCTCGCACTGGCGCTCTATGGTCAGCTCCCGTATGTCTATCTTCCTGCCGTCTTTTTTGTATGCCAGCCTCACCGCTGATGCCATCACTGCAACCTCGTCCTCGCCGCCGGCAAAGCAGGTCTTCACACAAGTCCCGCAACCGAGTATGAGAAGGTTTTTATATGGCCTTATTATCCCCAGTATCTCCTGTAATGGTTTTTGTTCACCTGTAATCATCTATATCGACTCCATCATCATGATAATCCTTTAAATCTACCTTATGGACTTTCCTGTATATGCTTCAGTCCTGACAATATGTCTTTGATAATGCCCTTTACCGCCTTCTCGTCGCCGGCAGCAGTATTATATATAGAAAGCCGCTTCTGGCCGTCCATCCCTATCTGGTCAAGAATAGTCCTAACCCACTGGATCCTTTTCCTGGCTCTTTTACCCCCTTCTGCATAACGGCAGTTTTCTTCAGGACAGGCAAGCACCAAAACTGCATCGGCTCCAGCTTCAAAAGCCCGCAGTAGATATACATCTTTGGTCATGCTGGAGCAGGGCATCTTGATATATTTTATATTGCAGTCTTTGAGCAGGGGTGACTCCGGCTGCTTAAAAGAATTAATGCAGTAAAATATTGTAATTTCCGGACTATTTTTTTCTGCCATCTTTTATATTTCCCCAATAAAAAAAGCATCCCCGCAATCACACTAGCGGAAACGCCTTTGTTTCAAATAAATTATTCTGCTATATTTTACTAACACTGTATAAATAAGCTGGAATAAATATATTCAGCCAGAAGTCAAATG
>CAYPXQ010000007.1:0-5031 GCA_964414685.1 uncultured Actinomycetota bacterium | reverse complement strand
AACAAGGAAAATAATACATGTAGACATGGATGCCTTCTTTGCCCAGATAGAGCAAAGGGATAATCCTGAATACAAGAACAGGCCCCTTATAGTGGGAGGTCCCCTGAACCGGGGTGTAGTATCCACTGCTTCATACGAAGCCAGGAAATACGGCGTACACTCAGGGATGCCTCTTTCCCGGGCAAAAAGGCTGTGCCCCCGGGGCATCTATGTCCCTGTAGACATGGAAAAATATCTGGGGGAATCAATGAAAATACGGGAGATCTTCTATCAGTTTACTCCCCTGGTGGAGATCATAGGATGCGATGAAGGATTCCTTGATGTCACAGGATGCGAGAGATTATTCGGAAGCGTCCTGGAGATAGCCCGCAAGATAAAGGGCAGCATCTATGAAAAGACAAATCTTACATCTTCTGCCGGTCTGGGTCCCAATAAATTCCTGGCAAAACTCGCTTCCAATATGGGTAAGCCCAATGGCCTTACCGTCCTGCAGGATTCGAAGCGGGTCCTGGAAAGGATAAAGAAACTCCCTGTCTCATATATATGGGGAGTTGGGCATGTGACCGGCAGGGAGTTGAGATCGATAGGAATAGAGACAATAGGTGATCTTGCCGATACTCCAGTAGAGCTGATAGAAGCCAGATTCGGCGAGCTGGGTATCATCATGCACCAGATGGCCCATGGGATAGACAACAGGAAAGTGATACCCAACCGTGAAGCAAAGTCCATAGGCAGGGAGATAACCTACCGCAGGGATATAGATGATATTTCCATTCTCAGCTCCACGCTGCTCCTGCTTTCACAGAAGATAGCCAGAAATATGAGGCATAAGGGTTGCAGGGGCAGGGTGGTAACACTTAAACTCAGGTTCTCGGATTTTAAGACCATAAGCCGGCGTATGACATTAAAGGAGCATACCTACGGCATATTTGATATCCACAGGTCTTCCCTGGCCCTGTTAAGATCGGTAGACCTTGACCGGAAAAAAATAAGGCTTATCGGTGTATCGGTCAGCAAACTGGAGAATACCTTCGGTTTTTCCGACCTTTTAGACAGCAGCAGGTCCAGGGATGAAAGCCTTACCGATGCCATAGACATTATCTCGAGAAGGTTTGGCGAAGGCAAACTGACTCTTGCCAGGATCATAGAACGTGAAGATATCATGGATTAGTCTGCCCTGTAAAAACTCTCCAATGCTTCAATAAAGCAGTCTATTTCCTTTTTGCCGGTCCAGTAATGGGTGACAAACCGGAACTGTCCTTCATGAACCGGGTTTATCTTTATTTTCCTCTCCAGTAGATGTCCTAAAAGCTTTTCATGATCTCCCTGGCCGGACTCAGCCCGGCAGAATACCATATTGATATCAAGGCATTCCCGGTCTATTTTAAAATAGCCCGTGTTCTCCAGCCTGAGAGCCAGGTATCTGGCAATTTTGTGGTCCTCATCCAGCCTTTTTGTCATAGTCTTCAGCGATATGATCCCGGGGGCCGCCAGATATCCGGCCTGCCTCATCCCGCCGCCCATAAGCTTGCGGTTTTTCCTGGCTGCCAGGATAAATGCCTTTGTCCCTGCCAGGACGGACCCTATGGGAGAACACAGCCCCTTGGACAGGCATACCATCACTGAGTCACAATAACGGGTGATCTCCTTTACGTCTATGCCCAGACTGGCTGCGGCATTAAACACCCTGGCACCGTCAAGATGGACGGGCACACCTCTTTCGCTGGAGACCCGGTAGACTTCTTCCATATTGGCCACAGGCACTGTTTTCCCGTTAGAGTGAGCATTTTCCATACATACCAGACCCGTAGAAGGATAATGTATGTCATTGGACCTGAATGATCTTTTTAGCTCTTCTATATCCACGCTGCCGTTGTCAGACCTGATAGTCCTCAGCCCTGCTGCAGCTATGACAGCATATGCTCCTGCCTCATAAAGGATAATATGGTTGTCTGCCGGGATTATGATCTCGTCCCCCCGGTGTGTATGGGTAAGTATTGCCAGCTGGTTTCCGAAAGTGCCCGAAGGCACAAATAATGAATCCTCTTTCCCCAGCATGCCGGCAGCTATTTCCTGCAGCCTATTTACAGTGGGATCATCTTCATAGACATCATCCCCCACTTCGGCATTTACCATTGCCCTGAGCATCTCCGGGACAGGCTCGGTCACGGTATCGCTCCTGAGATCTATATACTTCATCTATGCCCTATTTCTCCACAAAGACTTCAAATCTTTCTTTTTTGGCTTTGCATACAGGGCAGACTCCAGGAGGATTGTCCCTGGCGCAAAGATAGCCGCAGACCCGGCAGCGCCAGACAGGATAACTTAGACCGCTGGAAGCCGGGGCAGTATTTTTTTCCTGCTGCTTATCCCTTCTTTCAGGTATGGCTTTTACCTTCTTTTTTCCTTTAAGTATAGCTTCGTCTACATACAGGGCGCAGTAGCAGGTCCCGTACTGGTCAAGGTCAGGGTCCCTGTAATCACAGGGACAGATAATGTCCAGGTCTTGTCCCTTATTTCCGGAAGCAAGGCGGCAGGGGCATGCCTGGTAGCCGTACCTTTCCTGATTTACTATAAGGCCTTTTACCAGGCTCCTGGTAAAAGGAGTATCAGGATTCAGGTGATAACCGGCACTTTCGGCATCCCTGTCTAGCTTATTAAAAAGCCTGTCGATCTTTCCTTTTTCCATCTTTACCTCTTATTCAAATTTTTTTCTTATCTTGTCTTCATCAAAACCCACGATACTGTCTTTTTCATCTATGACCATGGTGGGAAAACTGCAGGCAGGATTGAATTTTTTTATTTCTTCTATTAGCTGCTTCTGTTCATCTCCGGTCACCAGGTCGACATCTATATAGTGATAGTCTACCTTAAGCTCATTAAGGAGTTCCCTGGTCTTCCTGCACCACTGGCAGGTACTTAATGCATAAAGCATGATATCGCCTTTTTTTGTCCCAGATACATGAATTTTTTCGACACCCATATTGTTCTTCCTTGTGATAATTTATTAATTTACATAAAATTAGCATAATTAATATTTATATATAAAGCAAATTTATTTTAAAGGATCTTGTCAATATAATGGAAAAGATAAACATCGAGTTTTCTGGAAATAAAATAGAAGCAGTACTTAATGACACCGATACAGCCAGAAAAATACTGGAAAGCCTGCCTGTTGAAGGTTCCGCCAGCCGCTGGGGCTATGAGATATATTTTTCTATACCGGTAGAGGCAGATCTGGAAAACGGTACCGCAGCGCTCGAGAAAGGCGACCTGGCATTCTGGCCCCCCGGTAAAGCATTCTGTATCTTTTTCGGGCCCACCCCGGCAAGCATAGATGACAGGCCAAAGCCAGCCGGGCCTGTTACCGTAATAGGAAAAATAATCAATATAAAAGACATAAGGGTGCTTAGACTGGCCTCAGACGGCCAGCCAATAAGCATAAGCAGGATATTATGACTGCCCCCGCAGAAAAATTCAAAATAGCCATCTGCCAGTTAAGGGTAACAGGTAAGAAGAATGCCAACCTGGATAATGCAGAAAGATCCATCAGGAAAGCTGCCAGTCTTTACAGTCCCGAGATGGTGATCCTGCCTGAGATGTTTAACTGCCCCTATGGCTACGGGTATTTCAAAAGATTTGCCGAGACCTACCCCGGCATATCTACCGGTATGCTGTCTTCTCTTGCTTCAGAACTCGGGATCTACATAATCGGGGGGTCCATACCGGAATCCTCCGGTGATAAGATCTATAACACTTCCTATACTTTCGACAGAAAAGGCAGGCTTCTGGCCAGGCACAGGAAAATACACCTGTTCGACGTAGATATAACCGGCGGGATCTCCTTCCAGGAATCCATGCATATCTCACCGGGCAGGGATATGACTGTCTTTGACACTGACCTTTGCCGCACCGGGATTGCAATATGTTATGATATGCGTTTTCCTGAGCTTATAAGGAAGATGGTCCTTGACGGAGCCCTGCTTATAGTAATACCGGCAGCCTTTAATATGACTACGGGCCCGGCACACTGGCATATAACCGCCAGGACCAGGGCTCTTGACAACCAGGTTTATTTTGCCTGCGCTTCCCCGGCCAGGGATACGGGATCAGGCTATACAGTATACGGCCATTCCCTTGTAGCTGATCCCTGGGGAAAAGTGATAGCCGAGGCATCTCATGATGAAGAGATCATTTGCGCAGAACTGGACCTGGAGGAACTCAAGAGGATCCGGAAAGAACTTCCCCTGCTTGGACACAGAAGGCCAGGGGACTATTGATCCTCACCGATAATACCGATAAATGCTTCTACCAGTCCTGGATCGAATTGTGAACCGCTGCATGCCCTGAGCTCTCTGACAGCTTCCTTTTTGCTTAATGTCTTTTTATAGAACCTTCCAGTCCTCATGACATCATAAGCGTCTAAAATGGCCATTATCCTGGATAAAAGCGGAATATCTTCTTCCTTTAGCTGCCTGGGGTAGCCCTTCCCGTCCCATCTTTCGTGGTGGCTTAATATATAATCGGCTATATGCGAGAATTTGAATGACTGCCTGGCAATATTATACCCTATCTCAGGATATGATCTTATGATCTCCCAGTCTTCCCGGGAAAGCTTTTTCTTTTCTTTCAATATCTCATCAGGAATAGCCACTTTGCCCAGGTCGTGAAGGCTGGCCAGGAGGATTAGGTCATCAGATTGGCTTTTTGGCAGCTGAAGGGCATTTGCCATCTGGTCAGCCATTTTTTCTATCCGCTTGATATGTTCCTTTGTCTCATATCCCCTGCCCATTAGTGAATCGACAAGTGCAGTTACTGCATTTCCGGGAACGCTTTTACCTCCTGTAAGCTTGTTCCTGTATAAGAGGTCCCTGGCTTCGGTAAGTATTTCATTAAAACCTGTTTCAAGACCGGTCTTTGTAGCTTTGCCCAGAGACATCACGAAATGAAAATGATCCCGGCTTATGCTTTTGCACATATCCATTATCCTGTTTTCAATACCGGATACCGTTTCCCCATCAGTATTGGGCA
>CAYPXQ010000006.1:0-4534 GCA_964414685.1 uncultured Actinomycetota bacterium | reverse complement strand
TCCCAATGACAGCCAGGTGGCCAGGGATTTCGGGGCAGAGGGAATTGGGCTGTGCCGTACGGAGCATATGTTCTTTGAGGGAGAGAGGATAAAATCGGTAAGGAAGATGATAGTGTCTTCCAATGAAGAGGAAAGAAGAAAAGCCCTTATGGAGCTTCTCCCCATGCAGAGGCAGGATTTCTATGAGATATTCAAGGTTATGAAAGACCTCCCTGTCACCGTAAGGCTGCTGGACCCTCCTTTACATGAATTCCTGCCCTCGGAGGAAGAAGATATTGAAGAGATAGCCAGGGAGATGGATATCTCTTTTGATGAATTAAAATCTACCATAGTTTCCCTCCACGAGATGAACCCCATGCTGGGTCACAGGGGATGCAGGCTTTCAATAACCTATCCCGAGATAGCAGAGATGCAGGCCAGGGCAATTTTTGAAGCAGCAGCAGACCTTACAAAGGAGGGCTATGATGTGAAGCCTGAGGTAATGGTACCGCTGGTGGGTAATTTCATGGAGATAAAGATACTCAGGGAAAAAATAATATCTGTAGCCGATGAAGTGATGCTAGAAAAGGACCAGAAGTTTGATTATAAGGTAGGGACCATGATAGAGGTTCCCAGGGCATGCCTGATAGCAGAGAAGATAGCCAAAGAAGCAGAGTTTTTCAGTTTTGGCACCAATGACCTTACCCAGATGACATATGGCTTCTCCAGGGATGACTCGGGCAAGTTCCTGCCTGCTTATATAGAGCAGGGAATACTGGCAAAAGACCCGTTTGCCACCCTTGACCTCGGAGGTGTGGGCCAGCTGGTAGAGATGGGTCTGGAGAAGGGACGTTCAGCCAGGAAAGACCTTAAGGTGGGCATATGCGGAGAACATGGAGGAGATCCCAAATCTATAGATTTCTGTCACAAGATAGGCATGGATTATGTCAGCTGTTCTCCCTACAGGGTGCCTGTAGCCAGGCTGGCAGCAGCACAGTCAGCTATAATGGAAGAAGGATCCGGGGAATAATCAGACATCTGTAATACATATATATTTTAGGATCAGGGCTTATAGGATGATCTAATATCTTATAGGCCCTGGTTTTTTATTATTGACGGAGAAGAAAAAATAATATAATAAATGGATGAAGTTGTATTTGATAAGGCTGATGCCAGGCGGAAAAGATCTCTAGCTTTATATAATGGGCCTGGACTCAGGCCAGGACATAAGATTGCTGCGTCCAAAACCAATAATATATCTAAAACATGAGGAGAAAAAGATGACTGAATTCAAATTCGAACCGGCGGATTTCGTACCGTTCAGGGACAAAAAAGTGCTGGAAAAAGCTAGGTCGGTACACGGAAAAGACCTGGAAAAGTATTCCAATGACAAAATGAACATAAAGGTTGTAAAAAACCCTCATCCAATACTGATCGGGGATATCTTTACCCGCATCAAGATGTCTGATGATATGGATAAAAAACAGGTATTGGTATTGGGAAACCCTGAACCAGAGACCTATGTGCCCGTAGCGCAACTAATAAACCTGCATAGAGTCAATTGCAGAAATGTCTACCTTTTTGCCGAAGATGAATGGGCTGACCAGGATGGCAATATTGCTCCCGAGACATACAAGGCTGGTTTTGCCCATTCCATGCTTAACTATTTTGTATACCAGATAGACGAGGAACTTCGAATGCCGCTTGACCAGGTCTACTATCCTACCAATAAAAATATAAATGATTATTCAAAGATACTAACAGATATCGGTGAAGGGGGAGCAGATGCCAGCTATACGGGTCCCGGCTGGGCAGGTCATATTGCTTTTGTTGACCCGGTAGAGGAATTTTTAAAAGATGATATTGAAGAATATATGAAGCAGGAGACAAGGATAGTTACTCTGCACCCCCTTACCATATGTCAGAACTCTCTACATGGAGTGTTCGGCCAGTCTGGAGATATAGCAAATGTACCTCCAAAAGCTGCTACCATAGGCCCTGCTGATATTGCCCGTTCCCGGGTAAGGATAGAGCTTCATGCACTACAGACCATGGGCACCTTTGTGTCATGGCAGAGGATGATATCTAGACTGATACTCCTTGGTCCTGTGACCCCGCTTGTACCCAGTTCAATATTCCAGATTCTGGAGACCCAGGTCTATGTAAGCGAAGAGGTCGCTGCTCCATTTGAATGCTGGGAGACTGTAGGCTATTAAAAAAGGTAATAAAAAACACTAAAGAACTCAACCAGTTTAATAACAGCTTTAAATTAAGACAATTTCTTAATAAAATATGTTTGAAGTGTTTATTCAAATTTTATATACCTCATTGTAGTTTAATATGTCCAGGAGTCTTAAAGACGGCGAAGTAGATGAACTGAAATCCCGTGCTGACATATATGGAATAGTGTCCGGTTATGTGAACCTGAAAAAATCGGGAAAGAACTATTCAGGGCTGTGCCCATTCCATAAGGAAAAGACACCTTCATTCTCTGTCGATCCCGCCAGACAGCTTTACCACTGTTTCGGCTGCGGTGAAGGCGGGGATGTCATAAGCTTTATTGAAAAGATAGAAAACCTTGATTTCCTGGAATCGGTGGAGTTTATTGCCAATAAGGTTGGCTATAAGCTCAAATACAATATGACAGGCTCATCCAGGGAAGCAGGGAAAACCAGGAAAAGGCTGTATGAGGTAAATGATCTTGCCAAAAAGTATTTCCAGTTCATCCTGCATAATAGTAAATCCGGAAAAGCCCCGCTCCAGTATTTGAGTAAAAGGGGTTTTACACCAGAGACTATAAAGGATTTTGAGGTCGGCTACTGCATGGACCTGTGGGACAATTTTACCGGTTTTGCCAAAAAGAGGGGATACAGGGACAAAGAGATGGTAGACAGCGGCCTGGCAATAGAAAGCACAAAAAAGCCGGGTAGTATTTATGACAGGTTCAGGGGAAGGATAATGTTCCCCATTGAGGATATAGTGGGAAAACCCATTGGATTTGGGGGGAGGATACTGGATGAGAAGTCAGGTTCTTCAGGGCAGAGTGCTAAATATATCAATACACCCGAGACCCGGTTATTTTCCAAAGGCAGGAATATTTATAATATCAATCAGGCAAAGAACCAGATAGTGGACCTTGACCAGGTACTTATAGTGGAGGGTTATACGGATGTAATGGCTCTTCACCAGGCAGGAGTAAGGAATACGGTTGCCAGCCTGGGGACTGCACTTACTTCAGAACAGATAAAAATACTGGGAAGGTTTACAAAAAATATCGTACTGGTATTTGACAGTGACCAGGCAGGTATTAATGCTTCACTTAAGGGCATTGAGAGGCTGAAGGAATACAATGACCGTCTGGATCTTTATTTCGGCAGCAACCTTGATATAAAGGTGGCTGTGCTGGAAAAAGGTTTTGATCCGGCGGAATATATTATGAAGAGGGGAAGGGATAGTTTTCTGGCAAGAATAAAAGATGCCCGGAATATTATTGATTTTACCATGGATATAATACTGGAAAAGCATGATATAAGGGACCTTTCGGGAAAACTCAAGGCCAGCGATGACCTTATAAGCTTTGTATCCACCCTTTCTTCTTCGATTATCCAGGAAGAATGCATAAAGAAGGTAGCCGGGAAGCTTGACCTGAAGGAGGACCTGCTTTTTGAAGAACTCCAGAAAAAGAAACTGGAACCCGCAGGAAGCAGGGATTACTGGGGAAAAAGTGAAAGCTTCGGGAAGGAAGACACCAAAAGCCAGAAGATATTGCCGTTAAAAAAAGTAGAGATAGAAGCACTTAAACTATTGATGAACGGTCCCGGATCCAGACTGGACGAATTTCTGGAATTGGGACCCTCTTTCTTCAGGTTTGAGGATACCAGGGAGCTGTACAGGGCCCTGAAGGCCGAAGCAGAAAAAGCAGGAAAAAATAACAAAAAAATAAACTTTCCCATAAAGATACCGTCTGGTGCTTTAGATAATGCTGAGACCAAAAGACTTTATAATTATATCCAGTTTAGCGAACTTCAATACGACAGGGATGATCTGGGACCGGTCTGTCAGGAAATCCTGCAGAACCTCAGGAAGGTGCATCTTTCTGGCGAGATAGACTATATAAGAAAGAAAATGCTGGAATATGAGAATGCAAAGAAGGATTCAAGCCAGGATGACAGGGATAAGCTGGACCGTAAGTATGACAGCCTTTATCAGCGACTGATAAAGCTGGAGCAGGAAAAACAAAATCTGGGTATAACAAATAAATAGAAAGAGCTTGAATATTTTAATGTATTGGATAAAATATTGCTTCTGGAAAATCTCTGCAAATCTTATTTTTTGAGGTGACCAAATATGAAAAGCGGATCCGAATTAAAGCTGGATGAAGTAAAATCCCTTATAACCAAAGGTAAGGCTGACGGCCTGCTGACAACCGAAGAGATATCAGAGACTCTTGCAGAAATAGACCTGAACAAGGAACAGATAGAAAACATATATGAAGTAATAGAAAACCTGGGAATAGAGATAGTGGATGAGGATGATGCCGATATCGATGCTAAGA
>CAYPXQ010000005.1:0-2204 GCA_964414685.1 uncultured Actinomycetota bacterium | reverse complement strand
AAAATCAATAAACCTGCCCCAGAACAAGCTGGACGAACTTGTCCTGCTCTCCACACTTCATGATATTGGCAAAGTTGCCGTACCGGACAGCATACTGCTCAAAAAAGGCATACTGAACGACGAAGAATGGAAAATAATAAGGCGCCATCCCGAGATCGGATATAATATTGCAAAGTCCACACCCCAAATAGCTATTGTGGCCGATGATATACTGGCCCATCATGAGTGGTGGGATGGAAGCGGCTATCCCCAGGGACTGAAGGAAGATGATATACCCATAAACTCCTGCATAACTTCCATAGTCGATGCATACGATGTCATGATCTCGGGAAGACCTTATAAGGAGCCTATAAGCGCCGAGGCTGCCCGGGAAGAATTGAAAAGATGTTCGGGCATACAATTCAACCCTCTTCTTGTGGACAGGTTTATCAATTGCTGCTGATTTCAAATGTTAGATACTTGGGATCCGTTTACCGTGATATGATATGAAAAAACTGGTAGAACTAAAGGATGTAAATTTCTCCTATAACGGGACCCCCGTGCTCTCAAATATAAACCTGGATATAATGGAAAAAGATATCATGGCAATAATAGGTCCTAATGGCGGGGGGAAAACCACACTTTTACGGATAATCCTGGGACTGGTAAAGCCTACCAGCGGCAGGGTGCTGGTATTTGGGTCCAGGCCCGAAACAGGAAGGAAGGATATAGGCTATCTGCAGCAGAACCCCGGTATCGACTTTGATTTTCCCTTGAGTGTATTTGATGCTGTACTGATGGGGAGATACAGAGGCCCCTTTAAAAGATATAATAAAACTGACCGGGATGCTGTGTTCGAAGCACTTGAGCTGGTTGGTATGGATGGATACGGAAAAAGGCATATAAGCATGCTTTCGGGAGGACAGCTGCAGAGGATCCTTATTGCCAGGGCCATATCAAGGAAACCAAAGCTTCTTCTGATGGATGAACCTCTGTCAAATATCGATCCCGGCACTCAGAAATCAGTTTATGGACTTTTTAAAAGACTTGCTGACAAGATGTCAGTTGTATTTGTGACTCATGATATAAGCGCTGTATCCGCCTATGTGGAAAAGGTGGTATGCCTTAATGGGACATTATATTATCACGGACCTAAAGAGGGAAGCCTGGGCAGGCTGGAGGATGCATATGGATGCCCCATAGAGATGATAGCCCATGGTATTCCCCACAGGGTCCTTAAAAGCCATAACGGGGAATAGGAAGCAGTATATGCCCGATATCCTACAGTATACATTCATGAGAAATGCCCTTATCGCCGCTGTCCTGGTAAACATCATATGCGGAATTGTCGGCACTTATGTAGTGATAAAGAGGATCGCTCTGATCTCCGGAGGTATATCCCACGCCGCCTTTGGAGGTATCGGACTGGGATATTTCCTGGGGGTAAACCCGGTTTTAACAGCAATACCGTTTAGCCTGGCAGCTGCTGTGGCAATAAGTCTGCTGGGTACGGGAAAAAGGATCAGCAGGGATACTGCCATCGGTATATTCTGGGCTTCAGGCATGGCGCTGGGTATTATTTTTATCGGCCTTACCCCTGGATATGCTCCCGACCTTTTCAGTTATCTTTTTGGAAATATACTCACCATACCTGTTGTCGACCTTTATATTATGGCAATCCTGTCTTCAGCAGTAATAATCCTTGCTTCTTTATTCTACCGGGAATTGTCTGCAGTATCATTTGATGAGGAATTTGCGGCAGTGACCGGCATACCCAGCAATGCCATAAATACCCTGCTTCTAATAATGGTCAGCCTCAGCGTGGTGCTGCTTATAAGGATCGTGGGGATAATACTTGTCATAGCGCTGCTTACCATACCTGCAGCCATATGCCGGCAGTTTACATATAATATAAAGATCATGATAATAAGCTCCATAATCACGGGCACGGTGCTGACCCTGGGCGGCCTGTGGCTGTCATATATCCTTGACCTGGCTTCGGGGGCAACAATAATACTCCTTTTGTCTTTTGTGTTCCTGCTGTCTTTTTTGATCAAAAAGGCTGCGGCAAAGCTGGCCGGCAGAAAATAAGGCATTATTATTTCGGCGGATCCCGGTATAATAGACAGACGATACTTCCAAAAAATCCTTTTTGTTTTTTATAGATAACCGGCTGGCCCCAAACCCGTCCCGATGCTTTTGCCTCAAAGCTCTATTTTCTTTTT
>CAYPXQ010000004.1:0-8202 GCA_964414685.1 uncultured Actinomycetota bacterium | reverse complement strand
TCGACACTGAGCACATCATTTATATTCAGCTGCTCTAAAAATTTATTTAGATCAGTATTATTTTGCATACTCCACTGCCCGGCTCTCCCTGATGACAGTAACCCTTATCTGCCCGGGATATTCCATCTCTTCCTCGATCTTGTTTGCTATGTCCCGGGCAAGCACCATTGCCATATTCTCATCCACATCTTCCGGCTTGACCATTACCCTGATCTCCCTGCCGGCCTGTATTGCATATGCCTTTTCTATACCGTTAAACTCGGTGGCGATCTTTTCCAGGGTCTCCAGACGTTTAACGTAGTTTTCCAGGGTCTCTCTTCTTGCTCCCGGCCTGCCTCCGGATATCTGGTCTGCTGCCTGTATTATGACGTCCAGTATTGATTTGACTGCTACCTCATTATGATGCGCCTCTATGGCATGACATATTTCTTCATCTTCATGCAGCCTCCTGGCAAGTTCAGCGCCTATTACGGCATGTGAACCGTCAATATCATGGGTAAGAGCTTTGCCTATATCGTGAAGCAGTCCTGCCCTTTTGGCCTGTTTTATATTAAGTCCCAGTTCAGCTGCTATAATGCCAGCGATATGTGATACTTCCTTGGAATGCAGCAGCACATTCTGTCCATAACTTGTCCTGTATTTAAGCCGCCCCAGGACTTTTATTATACCCTGGTTGAGTCCTGATATCCCGGTATCAAACATTGCCTGCTCACCTTCGAGCTTTATCTCATTATTGATGATCTTGCTCGCCTTTTCATACATCTCTTCTATCCTGGCCGGATGGATCCTTCCATCCATTATGAGGTTTTCCAGGGCAACCCTGGCGATCTCGCGCCTTACAGGATCAAACGATGATAGTATTACTGCTTCAGGAGTATCATCTACGATTATATTTATACCGGTAAGGTTTTCAAATACCCTGATATTTCTTCCCTCCCGGCCTATTATCCTTCCCTTCATATCATCATTAGGAAGGTTTACCACGGATACCGTTGTCTCGCTTACATGGTCCATGGCACAACGCTGTATGGCCTGTGATATTATTTTTTTTGCCAGGTCATCCGCTTCTTCCTTGAGTTTTGTCTCAATATCCCTTATCCGTTTGGCTGAATCAAATTTTGCTTCTTCTTCCATCTTCCTGGATAATATGGCCCTGGCTTCATCCCTGGTAAGCTCTGCTATTGCTTCAAGCTTCAGTATCTCCTTTTTCAGTGCATCATCCAGTTTTTTCTTCTGGGATTCTATCTCATTGATCCTGCTGTTTATAGAATTTTCTTTTTTCTCCAGATTGCCGGTCTTTTTTTCAAGCAGGTCTTCCCTGTTTAAAAGCCTGTCTTCCAGCTTTTTCAGTTCCAATTTTTGTTTTTTTACATCTTCTTCTGTAGATGCCTTGAGATGCTGTATCTCTTCCCTGCCCTCAAGTATGGCTTCTTTCTTTAAGGTGCTGGCTTCTTTCCTGGCATTTTCGATAAGAGTCGATGCCTGTTCCGCAGCTGAGCCTGCACGCGTGTCTATAATATATTTCCTGTAGAAAAAACCAGTAAAAAAACCGGCCATGATAGCAGCGACTATTAAAATTACTATTATCCACAATTCCATCTTTTACATCCTCCCGATAAATAAAAAAGTCGAGAAAACCCGACTTATAATCTATTACACAATTTTTTAGCTATTTAGGATGCTTCGGTTGTTACAATAAAATCAAAATATTAAATAAAAGCCTGTGTTGACTGCCGCTCCTTTCATGCCTCTGTTAAATCCTTTATTGGCTATATCTTTATAAACAATACGAATAAATCCTTTACCATTTTCTGTAATTAAATCCATTCCCAGAAATCACTTAAAAATTGTGTAAATAATTATAATCAAGTAATCCATTTAAATAAAAATCATGAGTTTATTTTATATTATTTTTTCCATTTAAGTCAATAAGAAACCATGCATGCAAAAAGATCATGTCTCAACCGATATTATCTTTATCTCTTCAGGGTTATCCATGACTACATCACTGCTTCCGCAGCCGGGACACAGCGGTTTGAATTCTTTGATCCCGGATTCTTTGCCGCAGGAATTACACCGCATATGGATAATAGACTTCTCAAATACCAGTTTTGCCCCCTTGAGCAGCCTGCTGTCTCCTGCAAGGAAACGATAGTAAAATCTTATTGACTCGGGTTCTATGCTTGCCGCCGGACTGACCAGGAAATTTACTTTTTTGATCCTGTCCAGCTTGTTTTTCCTGGCAATGTCTTCAAGGATCTCTATAATTGAGCCTGTTATAGAATATTCATGCATTTTAAGTATCCGTATTAAAAACCAGTAAGCCCTATCATCTAGTTACCGGTCCATTACTGCCTTTGGCTGTCTGCATCATATAATACCAGTAGACGGTCAGGAATATAATCTTTCTTCTATTAACTTCCAGAATCCTGTTATTTTTTTGCCTGCAGGACTATCCTTTATATCGACTATGAATTTTTTTGAAGAAAGGGCCCGGGGAACCATTTCATCATAAGGTATCTCCCCCAGCATTGTTATACCGTTTTTCCTGCAGTAATCAGATATTATACTGCAGTTTTCCGGATTTATATCAGCTTTGTTTATGCAGGCTAATGCCTCGATATTGAAAAACCTGGTCACCTCATGGGCTTTCTTGAAATCACTGATGCCGGAAAGAGTAGGTTCGGTGACAATAAGTGCATAATCTACTCCATTCAGGGAGGCTATTACAGGACAGCCTATCCCGGGAGCCCCATCTATGATTATTGTCTTTTTGTTTTCATTCACTGCAATGTCCTCGGCTATATTCCTTATCCTGGCTACAAGAAGACCTGAGTTCTCAGCACCCGGATCCAGCCTGGCATGCACCATGGGGCAAAAATCAGTATCTGATACAAAATACTGCCCCTGCCTGCTGGACTGGAGCTCGATGGCGTCTGCCGGACAGGCTTCCATGCATACACCGCATCCCTCGCACTTGAGCGGGTCTATAACAATATCCCCGGTAGAGTCCTTTATGGCATCAAACCTGCATAGTTCTTCGCATCTTCCGCAGGCTATGCAGTCCTGGCTGACAACGGCTATTTCCCCTCCGATAAAATCACTTGTCTTTTTTACCCTGGGAGAAAGCATTATATGAAGATTTGCAGCATCGACATCACAGTCTACGGCTACCTGGTCGCCGGCCAGTTTGATAAAGCTGGATGCCAGGGTAGTCTTTCCTGTGCCTCCTTTTCCGCTGATTATAGTGATCTGCTTCATCTAAACAACATCCTTTTCTATATTATCTATTATTGCCAGGAATCTTTCTTTCCACTCCGGGTAGACTTCGGGTATGCTGAAACCACTGGAGTAGGCCCTGGCAATCTTGATATCATTAGGGATCCGCGCCAGGATCTTTATACTATTGGAATCACAGAATTCCTGCACTGCGGAGTCCCCGATGCCATCCCTGTTTATTATTACTGCATGAGGTATACCGAGATCCTTTAGTACTTCCACCGAAATCTCAAGGTCATTAAGGCCGAACGGCGTTGGTTCGGTGACAAGGATGCAGAAATCACTGTTTTTTACAGCTGTTACCATGGAACATGAAGTACCCGGAGGGCAATCCAGTATGACTTTTTCAGACCGGTTTATATAAGATTCAAGTCTTGACTGAACCGATATGGTCCTAAGGCTTCCCGGTATGAGATCGCCCATCAGGAAGTCTATCCCGGGTTCTGCTTTTCCCTTAAGCACCATTCCCACCAGGACATCTTTTTCCCTCACAGCTCCCGGAGGGCCTACCAGGATACAGCCGCCGCATCCATGGCATAGTTCAGGGAAAAACACTACTTCGCCTTTTACATATGCAACTGCATTATAATGGCAGAAATCAGCGCAGCGGCTGAAATCAGCTCCTGTCTCCTTAAGGAAGTAAGGCTGTTTTATTGATACTTTTTCCTCATTCTTTATATCGGGTTTAAGAAAAAAACTGGCATTGGGAGCTTCAACGTCAAAATCCAGAAACTGGCAGAATCCCAATGACCTTGCCAGCCCTACAGCCACTGAAGTCTTGCCGGTGCCGCCTTTCCCGCTGGCTACAGATATTATCAATTTGATCCACCCATCCCGAATTTTTCTCCTACATTGGGTTTTTCTGTTGTACCCAGGGAGCCGTTTTTAAAATCCTCTACTGCCTGCCTGACTGTCCCGGTCACCCCGGAGTAGACCTTTATGCCGGCGGTTTCCAGCACCCTGAAGGCATTGGGTCCTATATTGGTGGTTATGACTGCGTCTGCACCCAGGTCTGCTGCAGCCTGTGAAGCCTGGATACCGGCGCCTCCGGTAGCATTCCTGCTTTTATTCTCTACAGCTTCAAATGTACCCTTTTCCGTGTCATAAGCGATATAATATGAACACCTTCCAAATCTTGGATCAATGGGATCATCCATATTCTTTCCGGTTGAAGATATTACTAATTTCATCGCATTCTCCTTTCTTATCTATTATTGATCAAAATCTATAAGCCTTTTTCCGCATTCCGGACAACTTATCTTACTTATCCTGTATTCCTGTTCTGAACCCTTTACATCATTTTTCTTTATCCGGAAATGATATATGCCCTTAAGGCACCTGGTCTTTTTTATCTCCTGGTCTTGTATGTAATTTCCGCCTTCAAACCTTATTGCTTTTCCCTCTATCAGTGAATTTATTACTTTTTTCCTGGCAGATTTCAACAGACGCTGGAAGGTAGATCTTGAGATCCCCATTTTTTCAGCAGCTGTCTTCTGGTCAAGATCCTGGCTGTCCTTAAGGTTAAGTGCCTCTATCTCTTCCAGGTTAAGTGTCTCCTCCGCAAGTTTATCCAGGGGAATGCCATGCGGCTTATAATATACATAAAGAGGGATTGTATTTATTATCTTGTCTATTACTGGTCTGGCACTCATAAATATCCTTTCTCCGGTCAGGACATATGGTCACATTCAGGTTTTTCCAGTCCATATCCCTTGCCTGATCCTGGACTGCAGGTGCTGTCGCCTTCTATCAACCGGTTATTTATAATATCATCAATTATATCATCAATAGTCCCGTTTATTCCCAGTATGACCTTTATATCCTTCTGGGCAAAAAGTTCCTGTGCCCTCATGCCCATTCCTCCAGCCAGAACTGTATCTATCCCCAGGCTGCTGAAATGATCAGGCAGAAGACCGGGACTGTGGCCGGGGCTGTCAATTTCTTTCCTTTCCATGATCTTTCCATCCTCTATCTCAACTATGGTAAACCTGGGACATCTGCCAAAATGGGATGCTATTGAATTGCTATCCGTTGGTATGGCTGCTTTCATTTTATTCCTTTCTTTTATTAACCATCATCAAATATCATCTGCCTGCCTGCATAACCAAATCCACAGCTGCCGCCAAATTCCTGTTTCAGGGCGCAGAAACCTTCTGCACCGGTGCAGTGTGCCGGTATGATCATATCCAGGCTTGTATTTTTCAATTCTTTTATAGTTTTGTCAATATATGCTTTATTCTTATTTGCCAGGTGGAATCCGCCTATTACTGCCAGGAAATGCTTTTTCCCGGAGACTTTCTGGGCCTGTTTTATGGTATTTATAAGGCCCCTGTGGGCACATCCGGTTATGAGTACCAGCCCTTTCTGCATCTCTATTATTACTCCCGTGTCATCCCTCAGGTCATCAAACCTGTAGAAACCGCCGGTCTTTTTGACAAAACTTTTGTCAGGGCTCTCAAAAGGTGATCCCATGGGGATCTCTCCCGTAGAATAGATCCCGGGGGATATTTCCAGCGGTGTTCTGGCTGTCCTGAATACAGCTCCCTGCCCGGAATATTCATCCATACCAAAAGGCATGCCCACATGGATCATTTTCATCCTTCTGGTCCATTTGTACTTTTTGTGGAAAATATCAGGATGGGAAAACAATTCGATCTGCCTGCCCGAATATCTAAGTATATCATACAGGCCGCCCGTGTGGTCATAATGGCCGTGGCTTATAAATACCTTGTTTATCATACTGGCAGTGTATCCAAGCTGTTTAAGATTATTTATTATGCTTTTGCCGGCACCGGCATCAAAAAGTATCCTGTCTTCCCCGGACTCTATAAGGACCGACCAGCCATGCTCTGCTGCCAGTCCGGCAGACTGGACATAATTGTCTATTATGACCGTGATCTTGATCTTGTTTTTTACTACAGGCATAATAATGTATTATAACATATTATGAGTATATGCCCATAAATAATTTATAAAAAATGCTTTTCTTTCATGGCCCTTCCTGTCGAGCCCTTCTTAAACACCGCAGGTTCCTCTGCTGCAGGTGCCGGACTGGCATGACGCTGCAGGACTTTTCTTGAAACTGAAATCAAATGATGAATATATTCTTTTTATATTGCTGCTTCCGCAGTTTGTACATTCCATCCTATCATCTCTATTCCTTACCAGTACTTCAAAATTTCTACTGCAGTCGCTGCAGCTATAGTTATATAGGGGCATTTTAATGTTCCTTTCTATAATATAATAATATTCTAATATTATTATATTGAATAAAGCAGCTATGTCAAGCACATAGTCAAGGATAAATGATTTACCTCAGGGGTCTTCCCTGTCTCCTGCCTCTGCCTCCGCCGAAACCTCTTCCCATTCCGAATCTTCTGCCTGTATTCTCTACCTGGTCCCCGCCGCATACAGGACAATCCCCGGTATCCCTGATGTCCCTGTCCACATCCCATATATTGCCGCATGATGTACACCGCATCCGGTTTTTAAGGAATATATAACTGCCCCCCTCTATCCTTATGATCTTTCCGTTTACCATGGCATCGGCTATTTTTTTCCTGGCGCTGTCTACCAGCCTGGTAAATGTAGGCCTGGAGATATTCATCCTGGCGGCGGCTTCTTCCTGCTTAAGGTTCTCATGGTCAGCCAGCCTTATAGACTCATACTCGTCTATGGTAAGGATGACATCCTGGATATCCTGGCGCACATTATAGCCATGAGGCCCGAAAGCATGCATCCATGGCGGGTATAGCACATTCCTTTTTTTTCTTGGTTTGACCATAAAGGTATTATATCATGCCGGCGGGCAGCTGTCCGGCAGGCAGTTTTTTATTCTATTATAATTCTCCTGAAGTGTCTTTTCCCCTTCTGGATTATCTTGCCATTAAGGTCTTTTATTTCCAGTTCAAGGCTGTCATCTTCTATTTTTTTGCTGTCTATCCTTACTGCGCCCTGCTTTATGAGTCTCCTGGCTTCGGCATTGGAGCCGGCCAGGCCTGAATCCGTAAGTATCCTTGCTGCCCATATCCTGCCATCCTCATAGTCGCTGCTATTTATGACAGACTCCTCTATATCGTCAGGGACTTCCCTGGCCTTGAAGACCCGGTCAAATCCCTTCTCTGCTTGTTCTGCTTCGCCGGCATTATGAAGATATCCTATTATTATACCTGCCAGCCGTCTTTTAGCCAGGGAAGGATTGAGGCTGCCTCTTTCCATATCCCTTCCAATATTTTCTATCTCGACGGAATCCAGCCTGGTAAGCAGCCTGAAATAATCCAGCATCGCTTCGTCAGGGATAGACATTATCTTGCCGAATATCTCAGAAGGGCTTTCATCAACGCCTATATAGTTGCCAAGGCTTTTACTCATCTTTTCCCTGCCGTCAGTGCCTGCAAGAATCGGCATGGTTATGGCGATCTGCGGTCTCTGACCCATGTCCTTCTGAAGCTCCCTTCCCATGAGAAGGTTAAACCTCTGGTCCGTGCCTCCAAGCTCTATATCAGCCTCTATGGCCACAGAATCATAAGCCTGCATTATAGGATAAAGGAATTCCATTATGGCAATGGGTACATTGCCTTTAAATCTTTTCTTGAAATCATCCCTTTCCAGCATGCGGGCCACGGTAAACCTGGAGGTCAGGCCCAATATGTCTTCAAAATTAAGCGGCTTCAGCCACCGGGAATTCCTTACAAGCTCTGTCCTGTCAGGATCCAGTATCTTAAATGCCTGTTTCATATAAGTCTCTGCATTTCTGTCTATTGTATCAGGAGAAAGTTTTGGCCTCAGGGCTGACCGTCCGGAAGGATCCCCGATCCTGGCTGTGTAATCACCGATTATAAGAATTGCCTTATGCCCCAGGTCCTGGAAAGTCCTCAGCTTGTTAAGCACAACTGTATGTCCCAGGTGGATATCAGGGGCAGT
>CAYPXQ010000003.1:0-24785 GCA_964414685.1 uncultured Actinomycetota bacterium | reverse complement strand
CCTCCCACTATAAGGGGCCTGTTCTTGTATTCAGGATTATCCCTTTGCTCTATCTGGGCAAAGAAGGCATCCATGTCTACATGTATTATTTTCCTTGTTATTTCCATATTGGTACGGATTCCATAAGTATATCCCTTTTGAGTGTTTCTTTCCTGCACCGCTGGTTCATCCTTTTAAGCGATAACAGGTCTATTGCCTCTTTACCTGTTAAAGTGATGTCGCCGTCTCTGTATTTCAGGCTGCCTTTTATGATGACCGCCCGGCTTTCGGACAGGGTCTTTATATATTTCTGGTAAAAAGCAGGGAAAAACACGGCTTCAAATATCCCGTCCCGGTCCTCGACGGTGCAAAAAAGCATGCTGCTTCCGTCCTTTGTCTTTTCCACTCTCCGGTTCAATATTATGCCGGCGCAGCAGACAGCCGCGTTACCCTGTCTTTTCCTGGACAGGACATCCCCGAAGGAAGCGCTGCCTGCAGGACGATACCTCTCCAGTTCCTGGCTGAAATACTCCAGCGGGGAAGCTGTCACGCAGAAGCCTAATATCCTGGCTTCGTCCTGGAGGTTCTTCTCCCGCCCGGTACCGCTGTCAGAAGAAAGCTTAAACAATGGGTTTAAGGACGGGTGGGAAATATCCCCGGGGAAGTATCTGAGGCTCCGCAAATAGTGGAACGTCCCCAGAAGGCTGTTTCTTGATGAACCAGTATAGTCAAAACCCCCTGAACGTATTATGTTTTCAACCGCATTCTTGTTTATGCGGCAGTTCTTCCGGATGCGTGAATAAAAATCAATAAAGTCCCCGAAGGCACCGTTTTTCTCCCTTTCCTTTATTATGGAGCCTGCCCCCGACAGGCCCAGGTCCCTTATGGAGGTAAGGGGTATCCTTATGGCTGTCCCCTGGTCTTCTGCGGCAAAAGAGAGCCCGCTTTTGTTTATATCAGGCAGCTTCAGGGCCAGTCCCAGCCTGCGGGCTTCTTCTATGTACCGGGCTCTGCCGTAATAGCCTGAATTGCTGGAAAGGATAGCGCAGATAAGCTCAGCCGGATAATATACCTTGAGGTAGGCAAGCCTGTAGGAGATGATACTGTAGGCGGCAGCATGCGCCTTTACGAATCCATAGCTGGCAAATTTTGATATGAGTTCAAATATTTTTTCAGCTATGCTGCCGGGATAGCCCCTTTCCAGCGAACCTTTTATAAACCTTGACCTCTGCTTCCTCATATCTTCCCGGGAAAGCCTGGTAATGGCTTTCCTGAGTACATCTGCCTGGCTGAGGGAATAGCCGGCTATTCTGAGGGCTATCTTCATGACCTGTTCCTGATAAAGTATTACCCCGTATGTATCCTTAAGTATAGGCTCCAGGTCCCTGTGAAGAAAGCAGGTCTTTTCCCTGCCCGATCTCCTTTCTATGAAGTCCTTCACCATTCCCGACTGCTGGGGCCCGGGCCGGTACAGGGATATGAGTAGGGTAATGTCGTCGAGGCTGGAGGCTTTAAGCTTTTTTGCCAGGGACCTTATGCCGGAGCTTTCAAGCTGGAATACTCCCAGGGTATTTCCCCGGCTTATAATATCGTATACCCTGCTGTCATCAAAGGGGATGGAAGACATGTCCAGTTCTATAGACCTGTTCTCCCGGAGGCTGCGGGCGGCATCGCTTATAAGGCTGAGACTTACAGATCCTATAAGATCTGTCTTCACAAGGCCCAGTTCCTCTATGCTGTCCATATCATACTGTGTCATCACCTCTCCCGTATGGGAAAGTATAAGGGGCGCCATAAGGGAAAGGTCGGTGCAGGATATTATGAAAGCCGAAGGATGCATGGAAAGATGCCTGACAAAGTTTTCTATCCTGCCGGCAGAAGAAAAAACGCTTCCCGCCAGGGAATCACCGGCGGAATGCCCTTTAAGGAAAACACCTTTTTCCTGGTAAGACCTGCGGCGGGGAGGCAGCCTGCCGGAACCTGAATCCCTGACCAGGCTGTCCACATCCTCTTTCCCCAGGCCCATTATCCTTCCGGCCTCCCTTATGGCTGCCCTGGGCCTCAGGGTGGAGAAAGAACACACCCTGGAGACATTCCGGCTTCCATATTTTGACAAAAGGTATTCAAGGACCTCATTCCTTCTCCTGCTGCAGATGTCGATGTCTATGTCGGGCGGCTCCTTCCTTTCCGGATTCAAGAACCTTTCGAAGTAGAGGTCAAGCTTTATGGGATCGACATCCGATATCCCCAGCAGATAGGAGACCAGGCTTCCGGCAGCCGAACCTTTGCCGCAGATGGGGATCTTGTTTTTCCTGGCAAACCTTATCATATCAGCTACGATGAGGAAATAACCACTGAAACCTGTCTTTTCAATGATGGAAAGCTCCTTTTCAAGGCGGGAGACATATGCGGGATCAGGATGGTCCCCCAGTCTCCACTCAAGGCCCTCAAGGCATGATCTTCTCAGGCAGCCGGCTTCAGAATCATTATCATCAGCCCTGAAGACAGGAAGGCGGATGCGTCCGGTTTCCAGCTCAAGACAGCATTTGTCCCTGATGACCGAGGTATTGGATACGGCCTCCGGGATATCCCGGAAAAGGCTCTGCATCTCCTGTGCTGTCTTCAGATAATTCTCACTGCCGGGAAGAAGCCTGGCAAGGGGGTCTTTATTCAGGCTCATAGTCTTGAGCCTGAAAAGCTGCCTGTATATCCCGCAATGCTTCCGTTGCGCATAATGGACATTATTGGCAGCTGCCACCGGGATGCCGGCAGCAGAAGCAAAGCCGGCCAGGACTTCGGAAAGGCTGTCACCGCCTGCCGGATGGGGAAATCTCTGGAGTTCTATATAAAAATCACCTTTGAATATACGGCTGTATTCACCGGCTGCCTCCAGGGCTTTTTTCTTCAGGCCCCTTTGCAGGAGGCGGGGTATTTTCCCGTTTATGCATCCGCTCAAGCCTATAAGGCCGGTGCCTGCATTCCTCAGGCAGTCCATGCTTACATAAGGAAATCGACCGTCTCCTTCAAGGTAGGAGCTGCTTACCAGCCGGCACAGATTGCCGTAACCGGTGCGGTCCTTCGCCAGCAGGACCATATGGAATATACCGTCATCGTCTGACAGGCAGATCTCGCAGCCTATTATGGGCTTGATGCCGGCAGACAGAGCGGCATTATAGAATTCAACAGTACCGCTCATCATATATTTATCGGTAAGCGCCACTGCCTCCATATGATGAAGTTTTGCGGTTTTTACCAGGTCCTCTACAGTCATGGACGATTCCAGCAGGCTGTAATGGCTGTGTATGTGAAGATGTGTAAAAGAGGGCACTTGTATCCTTTCCATATTATCGGTCCGGGCTTTAAGTCAGCCCACTATTCTCTGCACGGCTACCACCCGGCCCTGTATACGGAGGTCCTTTCCGGCTGTTATGGCCGCATAGGCGGGATTGGAAGACCTGAGCTGCACCATATTCCCGCTTCTGTGGAATCTCTTTACTACAGCCTCTTCTCCTATAAGGGCTACCACTATATCCCCATTCTCAGCAACGGACTGAGACCTTACGGCTATTATGTCGCCATCCAGTATATGGTCTCCAGTCATGCTGTCTCCCTTTACCCTGAGGGCGAAATGGACAGGACCCCTGATCATGCCGGAGGGAAAGGGGATGCGGTCTTCTACATTTTCCTCAGCAAAGATGGGCATTCCAGCGGCTATATTGCCCAACAGGGGAAGATATACTGCCGCCCCCGTATCCCTGCGGCCAGGAAAAGACAGGGACTTTCCCGTGAGTCTTATGGATCGGGCGCAGGACTTTCTCTCTATATACCCTTTTCTTTCCAACGAGTCCAGATGGTCGGAGATCCCCCGGGGGGAACTGATATCCATGAGCCGGGCAAGATCCCTTATAGAAGGGGGATAGCCGTTTTCTGTTATATAATCATATATTTTTTTAAGGACTGCAGATTGTCTATTTGTAAGTCCTGTCATCTTTGGATCTCCTTTCAGGCATAGCCTGACAGCAGATAATATTATATATTATTACTATACAGATGTATAGTAAAATCAGCATTAAAAAGCTATTTTTATAAAAACCGGTGATCCCTGAAGGGTCTTTTTTTGTATATGAAAGGAAATCCAGGCACTTTGCGGAGCCGGGATCCTATCCGTGATTCGGCTGCAGATCTCCGGGCCCTGGCTGTGTCTTTCTTCGTTTTTATTTGATTTCTGAGCTCAAATCTGTATAATCTCTAGCTTTGGTGGGTATTTATTTAATAAAGTATTAAATAAATTCTCATATTTGCCAAAAAAAGAAAGAGGTTTATGACAGGAAGATATAATATAACAGTACATATACTGTTCTGGTGCCTCATAGGGATACTGGTTTTTATTGCTGCCGTGATAGTGCTGACAGAAAGCGGGAGCATAAGCGGGTTCTTTGTGAGGACCGAGACAGTGGTAGAAAAGGAACCGGTATACATAACAACAGTCCGTGAGGTAAGAGAAGATACCGAATGGTTTTATTTTATAGCCACAGGATACAGCGCTGATGACCCCCAGCAGGGGACGAATAATATCACGGCCACAGGCAGGGAGATAAAAAAAGGCATGATAGCCGTAGACCCTGATGTAATTCCTCTGGGTACAAAAGTGGAGATAAAGGATATGGGCACCTTCACTGCAGAAGATACCGGCGGGAAGATCAGGGGAAACAGGATAGATATATATTTTGAGACTAAAAGCCAGGCCAAAGAATTCGGGCGCCGGGTGATATGGATAAGGCCGCTGGACAGGGGTATAGAACTGGCGAAAAACCTTTCCAGGTGAGCCTGTTATTTATTACCGGCAATTATCCGGTCCAGTTTTTTCATAAAATCTGCCGCACTGGATCTCCGTATCCTGCTTATGGTAAATGTCTCTTTTCTGCTGCTGACAGTGATGGTAGAGAATAATATACCGCTTTTTATCTCAGCAGACACCAGATAGGGGTAGGTGGCTATAAATTTTTTATCCCGGTTTATATTTGACCAGAAAAAGAAGAATAGTTTCCTGGTGGTCAGGACTAGATGGCCGGCTATGGTCTGGTCAAGGATACCCCTGGCATGGATGACCGTCTTCTCACCGGGGTCCATAAATATAAAATAACCTATGTCCTGTGCCGGACTGTCAAAAGATCCAAAATCATCCATTAAGCCCTCCCATAAAAAAATAACCGCTCCTCCCGGGAGCATATCCCCGGAGACCAGGGTAATTATATAAGATAATAATTGATAAAAAAAGAATTTTGTCTAAAATGTACTAAGCAGTTTGATAAAATGACCACTCTTCGGGAGGAATATGAGATTTAAAAAATACCTTTTATACCTGCTTATACTTATAGTTGCGGGCGCGATAGCCGTAAGTATATTTTTTGCAGTCAAAGACAGGGATCAGGATAAGGCGGCAGAAGAAGCGCCGTCTGTGGATGCGGAGGGAGAGACAGCTGCAGCCCCAAGCGAAGATGCAGTAGATGCTGATCCGGAACCCGAAGAAGAAATCGAGCCTGAACCCGAGATCTTTGAAGACCACTATACCAGCAGCTCCGGTGATTTTACCGGCTATACCATAAAATGTCCTGAGGGATGGGTCATAAAGGAAGAAGAATCGGGAAAGACCCTGATGCTCTCCAATGCAGGTATGCTTCTGGGAAGCAGCAGCCCGGCATCAGAATATATAATGATAAAAGTAGAGGGATCATCATCCCTTGAAGACGGTCCGCAGGGGCTGATAGACGCCTATGAAGAGAAGGCGGCTGCAGGTTCATATGAGATGATAGAAGGTTTTGAGGCAGACACTGGAGATGGAGAGGTAGA
This sequence comes from uncultured Actinomycetota bacterium, assembly GCA_964414685.1. Lineage (GTDB taxonomy): Bacteria > Actinomycetota > Humimicrobiia > Humimicrobiales > Humimicrobiaceae > M55B120. The sequence continues at coordinate 18,956 of CAYPXQ010000003.1, read as the reverse complement.
TATAACCGGATACAGCTATTCAAGCGGGTTTGCGGGCAGTACCGGGGACGGCGATGATACAGAGATCCCAGGGGAGATCGACCTTATGACATATGCTGCGGAGGATGATCATATATATATAATAAAATATATGGCAAGCGGTATCGAAAAGGATGCCGCCATCAAGGCATTTAAGGGATTTCTCAAGGATTTTGAGATCGGAGGGGAAATAAGCGGAGACATGACTGCCGGTGAATACGGATCCATGAACATACTTATACTGGGCGTTGACAGCGGGCTGGGAAGAGAATGGGGAAGGAAGAGCGCCAGGTCGGATATAAATATGATACTGCATATAAACCTTCAGACATATGGGGCCACCATAGTGACCATACCCAGGGACCTGTGGGTGCCTATACCCGGGCATAATGACGGAAAGATCAACGGAGCTTATACTATTGGGGGGCCCGAACTTGCAATTGAGACATTTGAAAGCTTTTCCGGCCTGGACATAGATAATTATATAATAACCGATTTTGACGGCTTCATCCCCCTTATCGATTACCTGGGCGGTGTCACTATAGAAGTCGGTGAAGATATGGCAGATGGTTTTTCAGGCTGTTATTTGAGCAGGGGCGTGCATCATCTTAATGGGGAACAGGCACTTGCATTATGCCGGAACCGCTACCGCAAAGGAGACGGTTCCACACAGGGTGGAGCCTGGGCCCGGGAAAGGGAAGCAGCAAAGGTCATAAAGGCCCTGTATGAACAGAAGACCACACTGGATAAGATCCTGGCCCTGCCGGCATTTGCAGATTTCCTGTTAAGATATACCTGGACCGATATGAATTTTATAGACCTTATGAGGATACTGCCGGTACTGGGAAATATCGGTACTCCGGAAATAGAGCTCAGGGGCGTGCCTTCCTACAGCAAGATGATAGGAAAAGCCAGCGCCGTAGTCCATTATGAGGAGGAGACAGCACAGATGTTTGAGGAAATAAAAAACCAGTAGTCGGCCGGTCAAGCTGATTGACTTTTAAATAATAAGTAGTTAATATTTGTTTTGCGAAAATAGTTAAGTCAGCCAAATGTGTTTTGGGCGGAAGTAGCTCAGTTGGTAGAGCATCACCTTGCCAAGGTGGGGGTCGCGGGTCCGAGTCCCGTCTTCCGCTCCATTTTGTTTTTTAGATGTAATTGAAATATTTTTTAAAGACAGGGAAATGATCAGGATAACCTTTCAAGACCTGGGACATGCAGAAGTAGAGAAAGGCGCTTCCATAAAAGAAGCTGCAGGGAAGCTTGACAGGGAACTTGCAAAAAAAGCTGTTGCGGCAGAGATAACAGATAAAAAAAACAGCGATATCGCGGAAACTGTGATCGACATGGCCGCCAGTCCCCATTCTGACCTCTCGGTAAAGCTTCTATATCCGGGAGATGACGAAAAGACACTGGATATCCTCAACCACAGCACTGCCCATATAATGGCGGCTGCAATAAAAAAGATCTATCCTGAAGCCAGGTTCGCCATAGGCCCTTCAATAAAAAACGGTTTTTATTATGATTTTGAGATAGACGGCAGCCTGTCACCGGAAGACCTTCCCCGCATAGAGAAACAGATGAAGAAGCTCATAGGGGCAAACCATGCATTCAAAAGGGAAATGGTCTCGAAGGAAGAGGCGGCAGGATTATTTGCCGGAAATCCCTATAAGCTTGAGCTTATCAAAGATATCCCTGAAGACATGGTCAGCATATACCGGTCCGGTGATTTCACAGATCTCTGCCGGGGTCCCCATGTCCCTTCTTCGGGATGGATAAGAGATTTTAAGCTTCTAAGCATAGCCGGAGCCTACTGGAGGGGCAATGAGGATAATGAGATGCTTATCCGCATATACGGAACGGCCTTCTACAGCAGGGAAGATCTTGACAGGCACCTGGACCGGCTGGAGAAGGCAAAACAGAGCGACCACAGGAAGATAGGCAGGGAGCTCGACCTTTTCAGCTTCCATGACGAAGCTCCGGGCTTCCCTTTTTTCCACCCCAGAGGCATGATACTCAGGAATATAATACTTGATTACTGGCGGGAGGAGCATGCCAGGGAAGGTTACCTGGAAGTAAATACCCCCATAATACTCTCCAATGACCTGTGGAAGACTTCCGGGCACTGGGATAATTACAAGGAAAACATGTATTTTGTTGAAATAGATGAAAATGAATATGCAGTAAAGCCCATGAATTGCCCCGGCAATATCATAATATATAAAAACAGCCAGCATTCCTACCGGGAGCTGCCATTAAGATATGCAGAGCTGGGCCTGGTCCACAGGCATGAAAAATCAGGAGTGCTTCACGGGCTTTTCCGGGTAAGAAACTTTACCCAGGACGACGCCCATATATTCTGCACTGAAGAACAGCTTGACTGTGAGATAGGCGGCGTCATAGACCTGGTAGACAGGATGTACCGCGTCTTTGGCTTTGACGATTATTTTGTAGAGCTTTCCACCCGGCCTGCAAAAAGCATAGGATCGGCAGAGATGTGGGACAAGGCTGAGGGCATACTAAAGGAGATGATCGAAAAAAAAGGCCTGGATTACAATATAAATGAAGGTGACGGGGCTTTCTACGGCCCCAAGATAGATTTCCATATAAGGGACTGCCTGGACAGGACCTGGCAGTGTGCCACTATCCAGCTTGACTTTGCCATGCCGGAGAAGTTCGATATACAGTATGCCGGTAAGGATAATGAAAGGCACAGGCCGGTTATGATACACCGGGTAGTGCTGGGAAGTGTTGAAAGGTTTATGGGAATTCTTCTGGAACAATACGGGGGAAGCCTGCCTCCCTGGCTGGCGCCGGAACAGGCAGTTATACTTCCCATATCGGATAAACACCTTGGCTATGCCAATAAAGTCCTGGAAGAGCTGGTAAAAAACGGATGCAGGGCATCAATCGATGACAGGGTGGAATCACTAAATAAGAAGATCAGGCAGGCTGAGATGCAGAAGATCCCCTATATGATAGTCATCGGCGGGAAGGAAGAGGATACCGGGTCTATTACAGTCAGGAAGAAATCAGGCGGAGACATGAAACAGGTTGGACTTGCTGATTTTTTGAAGATATTTACCGAAGCAGTCAAAAACAGGAGCATTGAGTATTGATTTTTTTCTACTTTATTTTTTGAAAAAATATTCCTATAATTTATTGTATTCTTGTTTAGGTTCATTGATGACATTGTACTTTTGCTATAAAGATTTATTACTGTATAAAGGGGCAAAATATGACACTGAGAGAAAGAGTAAAGCTGTATACCACTAAATCCGCTATCAAGGGAGCTCTAAGGGTCCTGCCCAGAATATCTGATGAAAGATGGCTCTCGCTGGTAAAAGGAAGGGTATACAGGATGAAAAAGCAGGAGGAAAGGGATTTCCTGGAGAACCTGCTGGTGAACCTGAAAAAAACTGCATCAAAGATGGCGCCGAAAGTCAGGGAAAAGGTAGTCATGAACCTCATAAACAATGCCATGGTGCAGGGACAGCCCAGGAGGATGGCATTTGCCAGGAAATATGGTTTTAATCCCCCCAACCTTCTGGTTATATCTCCTACCATGAGGTGCAATCTTAAGTGTTTTGGCTGCTATGCATGGCAGTATCCCAAAAAGAAAGACCTTCCTTATGATGTCTGCAACCGGATTATCAGGGAAGCCAATGATATAGGCATATATTTCTTTGTGATAACCGGCGGGGAGCCTTTCTGCTGGGAGCACCTTTATGATTTCCTGGAAAGACATAATGATTCTTTCTTCCAGATCTATACCAATGGCCAGCTGATAGACGACAGTGCGGCCAAAAAACTGGCCCAGCTGGGTAATGCCATACCCTGTATAAGCGTTGAGGGATTCGAAAAAGAGACAGAAGCAAGAAGGGGGAAAGGCACCTGGAAGAATATAATGAATGCCATGGATGCGCTGCGCAACAACGGGGTACTCTTCGGTTTCTCGGTAACAGCTACCAGACATAATAATGAGATGGTAGTAAGCGATGAGTTCGTAGACCTGTTTGTGGAAAAGGGAGCATTTATCGGATGGTATTTTAATTATATACCGATCGGCAAGGAGCCGGATATGGAGCTTATGCCTACTCCCCAGCAGCGTGACTACAGGAGGCAGAAAATACTTGAAATAAGGAAGACCAAAGATATGATCGTGGCTGATTTCTGGAATGACGGGCCGCTGGTAAACGGCTGCATGGCCGGAGGCAAGAATTACCTGCATGTAAATGTAAACGGAGACGTAGAGCCCTGTGTATTCGTGCATTTTGCAGCCGACAATATCAAGGAAAAAAGCCTTATCGAAATACTCACATCCAAATTCTTTATGGCATTCAAGAAAAGGCAGCCGTATACGGAAAACCATTTAAGGCCATGCACCATCATAGATAATCCCCAGGTATTGAGGGATATTGTAGCCGAGACCGGTGCATATGCTACCCATGAAGGCGCGGAGACCATAGTGGGATGCCTGGCCAGGCCCCTGGATGATTATGCTGACAGCTACAAGAAGATAGCAGACAGGGCATGGGAATCCGAATATGTCCCGGAAGAAGAGTCAAGGGAAGCGGTATAGACAAAATGGTCTAATATTAGTATAATTCCTATTCGTCTGGAAATAGTGTTAGGCAAAATAAATAATTTTAAGTAGAAATCATCTATTTCTCACCAGGTAGTGGTCTTTTAGAGGCTTACTGAGCTGGTTATATATAAATAATAGGTAGATGATTTGTCTGCCTATTTTTTTTAAATTGAAAACGGAGGTGAATAATCCACAGCGATAAGAGAATCCGGGTAAATGAATATATAAGAGTGCCTGAAGTAAGACTTATTGGTGATGACGGAAACCAGGTCGGTATCGTGCCGGTACGGCAGGCCCAGGAGATAGCCCGGGAAAAGGGACTGGACCTGGTAGAGGTCTCTCCCAACAGCAAACCGCCAGTCTGCAAGATAATGGATTTCGGTAAATACAAGTATCAGCTTGAGATATCGGAAAAACAAAAAAAGAAAAAGCAGACCCATATAGTAGTAAAAGAGATAAAACTGAGGCCAAAGATCGATAAAAATGACCTGAATACCAAGATGAAGCAGATAGGTAAATTCCTCAAGCATGGCAATAAGGTAAAGATCACGGTCATGTTCAGGGGGCGGGAGATCGTACACAAGCAGCTGGGTATGGATATACTGGACAAGGTAGTAGCCGAACTGGAAGACCTGGCAGTGGTTGAACTGAGGCCCAAGCTGGAAGGCTATAATATGATAATGGTGCTGGCTCCAGTATAAGAATATATAAGAACAGTTTGAATACCTATTTAGGAAGGAAGTAGTTTTATGCCAAAGATGAAGACACATAAAGGTGCCGCCAAAAGGTTCAGAGTAACAGGCGGCGGAAAAATAATGAGGGAAAAAGCTTTTAAAAGCCATATTTTGACAAAAAAGAATGCCAAGAGGAAAAGAAGACTGGGAACTGACGGAGAAGTATCCGCTTCTGATTCAAGGAAAGTAAAAAGGCTTCTGGGAATGTAAATTGAAAGGTGTGATCTAAATGACCAGGGTAAAAAGAGGAACTGTAAAAAACAGGCGCCATAAAAAGGTGCTGAAAGAAGCCAGGGGATATACCGCATCAAAAAGCAGGACTTTCAAATCTGCCAAGCAGCAGCTGATGAAATCCATGAGTTATTCATACAGGGACCGTAAAAACAATAAGCGTAATTTCAGGAGACTCTGGATAACCAGGATAAATGCAGCAGCCAGGCTTAATGGTATGTCATATAATGAATTTATAAACGGATTAAAGAGGGCAAGTGTGGAAATAAACAGGAAAATGCTTTCAGATCTTGCCGTAAGCGATCCCGATGCTTTCAAGCAGCTGACTGAAGTAGCAAGGAAGGGATCCGCCTAGGAGCCTGTCATGGAACAGAGTGCTTTACCAGCAGAAGAGCTGGAAAAAAGAATAAAAGGGGAACTTGAAAGTTTTAAGGCAGGCATAGCCGGTGTCAGCGACCTGGAGTCGCTGGATTCCTTAAAGACGAGATATCTGGGGCGGAAGAGCTATATATCCCTGACCCAGAAAAGCATAGGAAACCTGCCTGCGGATCTTAAACCGGTAGTGGGAAAGAATACCAATATTGCCAGGAAGGAAATTGAAAAGCTCCTGGAAGAAAAAGAGATGCAGATAAAGACATCCCTGTATGATGACCAGATGAGGAAGGAAATAGTCGACCTCTCTCTGCCGGGCAGGAAAGCTGCCGGAGGCAGTATAAACATAATCAGCCAGGTAGTTCAGGACATAGAAGATATCTTTATCGGTATGGGTTTCCAGATTGCCGAAGGTCCGGAAGTAGAGACAGATTATTATAATTTTGAAGCCCTGAACACTCCGCGGGATCATCCGGCCAGGTCTCTCCATGATACCATGTTTATAAGCAGCAATGTCCTGCTTAGGACCCAGACATCCCCGGTACAGATCAGGTATATGGAGGAAAATAAGCCTCCTATAGCCATAATAGCGCCGGGAAGAGTCTACCGCAAGGACTATGACGTATCGCATACGCCCATGTTTACCCAGGTAGAAGGCCTGGTGGTAGATAAAGGCATCGATTTTGGAAATCTTAAATGGACGCTGGAAGAATTTATAGGCGAGATCTTCGGCAGTGACCGGAAGGTGCGTTTCAGGCCCCACTATTTCCCCTTTACCGAACCCAGTGCAGAAGTGGATGTATCGTGCCTGATATGCGGCGGTAAAGGCTGCAGGGTATGTTCTGGTTCCGGGTGGCTGGAGATACTGGGGGCAGGGATGGTAGACCCGAAGCTATATGGTTTTGTAGGTTATGACCCTGAAAAAGTAAGCGGGTTCGCATTTGGCGTCGGTGTTGAAAGGATCTGCATGCTTAAATACGGCATTGATGACCTGAGGATATTTTTCGAAAACGACATGAGGTTTTTAAAACAGTTTTAGCACGGCAATCCCGGCCGCAGACTGCAGGCCATTTTGCATGTATTTAAGCCAGTATTCAGATAGAAAGGAAATCTCTAGACTTGAAAATAACTTTAAACTGGATAAAAGAATTTTTAGATACCAGCGAGCTTGACCCGGCAGAAGCAGCGGATATGCTGACCATGAGCGGGACCGAGGTCGAAAAAGTCGAGACCCCGGGTAAAGGATATGACAGGATAGTGATCGGCCTCATAAAAAGTTTTACCGGTCATCCTGATGCAGACAAGCTTTCACTGTGTAAAGTCGATTCCGGCAGGAGAGTCCTGGATATTGTATGCGGTGCTGACAATTTTAAACCGGGAGACCGGGTAGCCCTTGCCCTTGAGGGAGCAAAGATAGGTGAGACAAAAATAAAGCGCAGCAAGATAAGAGGCGTATATTCTGAAGGCATGATGTGTTCGGAAGCAGAGCTGGGGCTTTCTACCGATTCCCGGGGTATAATGATACTTGATGACAGCCTGGCAGTAGGGGAAGATTTTGCTTCCCAGACAGGCCTGGATGATGTGGTATTCGACCTGGAGATAACTCCGAACCGGCCAGACTGCCTGAGCGTTATAGGTATAGCCAGGGAGATAAGCGCCATGACCGGCATAGGTCTTATAATACCTTCATATGAATTGGAACCTAGGATAAATCCTGACGGAGCGCTGGACATTGAGATAGAGGACCGACAAAAGTGTCCCAGGTACTCTGCCATGCTTTTTGAAGAAGCTGCCGGGAAAAAGTCTCCCCTGTGGCTTAAAAACAGGCTTACTCTTTGCGGTATAAGGCCCCTGGACCTTATGGTGGACCTTACAAATTATGTGATGCTGGAAACAGGACAGCCTCTTCATGCTTTTGACAGGAAGCTTCTCCATTCAAACAAAATAATAGTAAGGAATGCAAAAAAAGGAGAAGAGATACGGACTATTGACGATACGGTAAGGAAGCTTTCTGAAGAAGACCTGGTAATTGCAGACGAAAAAAAAGCTGTTGCCCTGGCAGGAGTCATGGGAGGAAAAGATACGGAGATAAACAGCAGCACCAGGGATGTCTTGCTTGAATCAGCTAATTTTTTCGGCCCTTCCATAATGAAGACTTCACATAGGACAGGCCTTCGTTCCGAGGCCTCCAACAGGTTTGAAAAGAAGATAGACCCTGAGCTTACCACTTTTGCCCTGGGGCGGTTTGAACAGCTTTTTAGGGGTATAGCCGGGTACAGCGGGCAGGTCCCGGTATATGATAATAACAATAACACCATAAGACAGAGAAAAATCATCCTGAGGCCAGAAAAAGTAAAAAAAGTTTTGGGGCAGAAAATTGCAAAGGAAAAGATATCCGGGATACTGACCAGCCTGGGAATAGAGAATTCGGATACAGAAGAGGGACTGGAGGCAAATATACCTTCCTACAGGTATGAAGACCTGGAAAGAGAGATCGACCTGGTGGAGGAAGTAGCCCGGATATACGGATATAATAATATAAAGTCTAAGCCTACTGTAATAAGCAGCGGCAGCAGGGGAAGATACAGCCCTGCCCAGTCCAATATAAGGGTTATGAGGCAGATGCTGGCTGATACCGGACTGTGCGAAGTTATAAATTATTCATTTATTGGGAGCGGCGGCCTGAAGGCTGCCAGGCTGGACACCGAAGACGGATTTGATAAATACATAAGTATCGCCAATCCCATAAACGAGGATTTCAGCCTCATGAGGACATCATTGCTTCCCTCGCTGCTGGGAACTGCAGGCAATAATATCAAAAGGAACATAAGCAATATATCTATATTTGAAATAGCCAGGACCTACAGGGATTCAGGAGAAGAACTTCCGCAGGAGACATTAAAACTGGGAATACTTCTAAGCGGAGAGATGCAGGTAAAGGGATGGCTGGAAGAAGGTAGGGATTCGGATATTTATGATATAAAGGGCATCCTGGAAGGTCTTGCCCGAGTTTTCTATGGGGAATCCGATTTTATTGTGACCGAGAAGGAATATGGTTTTTTCCACCCCAGGATGAGCGCGGATATTATAATAAACGGCAAAAAGACTGGCATAATGGGCAGGGTGCATCCAGGTGTGATAGAAGAACTGGAACTGGGACAGGATGCATATTATGCCGAAATAGACCTGGATGTGTTTAACGGAAACATAAAAGATGCCAGGCATTACCGTAAAATATCATCATTTCCTTCCATAGACATAGACCTGGCAATAGTAGTAGATAGAAAAATAAAGAATTCTGAAATAATAAATACCATTAAAGATAATGGTTCCGGGCTGCTGAAGGATATCAGGCTATTTGATATCTATGAGGGGGAGCAGATAGAAAAGGGTAAAAAAAGTATGGCTTATTCCCTGAGTTTCAGGGCAGAAGACAGGACCCTCAAGGATAAAGAGATAGAGATAATCACAAACAGGATAATCGAAGGACTGGAAAAGGATCTCAACGCCAGTCTGAGGTCTTAGAACAAGATTCCCATATAAATTCCGGATGTTTTTCTTGCCATGGTATTGACATCCGGCCCCCGGTATGAGATATTTATACTCAAATACTATTTATATAGTAGTAATAATAGTAATTATAGTAATTAAATATATATAAAGGCAGGTATATGATGTCTTTGAAAGTAAAGCTTAAAAATGAATTTATGAAAGATAACTCAGCCAGGGTTTATTTGCGTGATATAGGAAAGATAGACCTGCTTAGCCATGGCGAGGAACAGATCCTTGCCAGGCAGGTAAAAAAAGGCAGCTTCAGGGCAAAGAAAAAGCTGGTGGAAGCTAATTTGAGACTGGTGGTAAGTGTTGCCAAAAAATACCTGGATAAGGGATTATTATTTTTAGACCTGGTACAGGAAGGCAATCTGGGACTTATAAGGGCTGCAGAAAAATTTGATCCTTCAAAGGGCTTTAAGTTCTCTACTTATGCCACATGGTGGATAAGGCAGGGCATAACCAGGGCCATTGCTGACAAGGCCAGGACCATAAGGAAACCGGTACACATGATAACCCAGATATATAAGCTTTATTCCATACAGGGCAAGCTGAGGGACAGGCTGGGACGGGAGCCTGACAGCAGGGAAATAGCCGGGGAGATGAAGATGGGCGTAAAGAAGGTCGAGGAGCTTCTTGAGATATCACAGGAACCTCTTTCCCTGGATGAACCTTATGGGGAGGACAAGGATGAGACTTTCGGAAGCTTTGTAGAAGATGAGCGGGTTAAGAATCCTTCGGAGTCTGCCATGGAAGACGGTCTCCAGAAGCAGATAGTGGATGCCCTGGATACGCTTGATGACAGGGAAAAGAATATAATAGAGCAGAGATACGGCCTCCAGAACGGACAGCCCAAGACACTGGAAGAAGTGGGAAGAAATTTTAATCTTACCAGGGAGCGCATACGCCAGATAGAGAATATCGCTCTTGACAAGCTAAGGCATCCTTCCAGGAGCGAGAGGCTCAAAGACTTCTTAAAATAATATTAAAGTGCAGAATAATTATTCAATCCAGGCTTTTAATCCTGTATAATCGCACTAAGCATTATTCAGAAGCCTGACTTATATGGTGGCAAAAGAAGAACTGAGCCTGAAAAATTACCAGAGGATGTCCCTAACCGCCCTATCGGCAGTTTTTTTGTTTCTTAGCTTCAAGGAACTGGGTTTCTTTGCCTGGTTTGCCCTTATGCCCTATCTATTTGCCATAACCGGGGCCAGCCTCAAAAAAACCATCCTTTACAGCTTTATATTGGGGTCTGGCTTTTTTGCCGGAATGACATACTGGCTGGCAGAGCTTTATATTAAGTATACCTGGCCTATGATAGTGGCGGGTCTCAGTCTGTATATTATCTTATTCGGCATAGCAGCCTATTTCATCCTGAACCGTATAAACAATCCATATATAAGGCTGCTGCTTATCCCTGCATCCTGGCTATTTATAGAATTTGCAAGATCACAGACTTTCCTGGCATTTACCATCGGCATACTTGGATATTCCCAGCACAGCTTCCTTCCCCTGATGCACCTTTCAAGGTTTACAGGCATATACGGTATAAGTTTTTTGATCCTTTTTTTCAATATGTCGCTGTATGAGACTTTAAAGACTTATAATCGGGGGGAGAAAAAGAAACTGCGTTATATGGCTGCAAGCATCTCAATCCTTATCCTGGTATCGGCATATGGCATAAACAGTGTTAATCAGACACTTGACAGGAATATTGCTTTACAGGACAGGCGAAGTATAGAAGTGGCGGCCGTGCAGCCAAAGGTCCTTTTTGGCACCAAATTCAGAAATAAGGGTTATGAGGCAATCCCTGAACCATATAGCGAGAGCAGTCAATTCAGGCCTGGCACAGAACTTGTGATATTTCCGGAAAGCGTTCTGTGGGGGACCAGTGAAGAAAACCCGGAATTCTTTAACTGGGCAGGGGAAACTGCAGCCGGCAGCGGCTTATGGATGCTTGTGGGCCAGTATGACCATGACTCTACCGGACAAATATGGACAAACTCCCTTATATTGTATGACAGCAGCATGAAAGAGAGGGGAAGATATGATGAGATACACCCGGTGCCGTTCAGCCAGTACATGCCTTACCCCAATATTCTGGGCTCCTTAAGATTCCTGGACTTTTCTGTGGTAGATATACAGCCGGGAAGCAGCAGCCAGCCGGTATTGTTTAAGCAGAGAGACCTCCTTGGTTTCAGCATATGTTATGAATCGACCCTTCCTTATATCTCGGGAAAGTTCAGGAGAAACGGTGCTGAGGTGATCATCATATCTTCTGATGATTCCAGTCTTAATGACAGCATAGCCCCCTGGCATCACCTTATATTCTCCAAGACCAGGGCCATAGAGAACGGCTGCTATGCAGTGCACTGCGCCAATACCGGTTTTTCGGCCATAATATCGCCGGCAGGAAATTATGTGAGAAAAATGGATCTCATGGAAAAAGGCGTATTATACGGCACCGTTTATATGATGCCGGAAAAGACTTTTTATGCAAAATACGGCAATATCCTGCTTTATATATACCTTGCCCTATCTGCGGTAACTGCTATAGTATATCCTCTATGGAAGCGGATAAAGAAAAGAAGATCAAAATAATATCCTGGAATGTAAACGGCATAAGGGCGGCATACAGGAGGGGGCTGCTCGGATTTATAAGGGAAAATGATGCCGACATCTACTGCTTCCAGGAGACAAAAGCCAGGGAGGAACAGCTTCCCCCCGATCTGCTGGAGATCAGCAGTTTTAACAGTTATTTTTCACGTCCGGTCAGGAAAGGTTATAGCGGGGTATGCATATACAGCCGGATCCGGCCGGCAGAAAAGGTGTTCAATACCGGCATCAAAAAGTTTGATGCCGAAGGCAGGCTGGCAGGAGTCAGGTTCGGCAATACCATGCTTCTCAATGTGTATTTCCCCAATGGCGGCGCTTCTGCAGAAAGGCTGGACTATAAACTTGATTTTTACCGGCATTTCCTGGATCTAATTGAGGGATACAGGCAGTCCGGACTCAGCATAATATTCTGCGGCGATGTCAATACCGCACACAGGGAGATAGACCTTGCCCGCCCACATGCAAATAAGGGTAATACCGGGTTTTTGCCGGTGGAAAGGGCATGGATAGACCGGGTGATCGATTCAGGATATATAGATATATTCAGGGAATTTGACCGCAGTCCGGGAAGGTATACATGGTGGGACTATAAAACGCGGGCCCGGGACAGGAATGTAGGATGGCGGCTTGACTATTTCTTCGTATCCGGGGATATCAACGGCCGCATATCCGGTGCTTATATTATGGATGATATTGCAGGATCTGACCACTGTCCGGTAGCGCTGGAACTGCCGGCATATCTGTTGGAATAGCTTTTTGGTCCCTCAAAATAGAAAAATAAAATAATATTGCATAATATCCAAATATTTTGTATAATATGCAATTATTTATAAGGAGTGCCAATGGAAAAGAAAATAGACATAGGGATAGTGGGCGGTTCCGGCTATACCGGCGTGGAACTGTTGAAGATACTGGGACACCACAAATACAGTAATATATGTTTTATGACTTCGCGCAGCCGGGAAGGAAAAAGGATAGGCGAATTGTATCCGGCGCTAAAGGATGAAAAATACGGCAGTCTTGCATTTACTGCAGGTCCTTCTGCCGCTGACCATGCAGCCATGGATGTGTTATTTCTATGCCTCCCGCCCCACAGCTCCATGGAATACCTGGCGGAAATAGGCAGGCTGAAAAAGACTGCGATAATAGACATAGGTTCCGATTTCAGGATAAATGACCCGTTAAACTATGAGAAATGGTACGGGGCCAGGCATATGCTTCCGGAGATGCTGGAGGATTTCGCTTACGGTCTGCCGGAAATAAACCGTGAAGAGATCATAAAAAGCAGGCATATAGCCAATCCGGGCTGTTATCCCACCTCCGTACTGCTGGGACTGGCACCGATTCTCAAAAGCAGCTATAAGGTAAACAGTATTATCATAGATTCAAAATCCGGGGTAAGCGGCGCCGGCAGGAAACTGAAGGAGATGTATCTCTTCGGCAGCATAGATAATAATTTTTATGCCTACAGCCCCGCGGGGCACAGGCATATTGGCGAGATGGAGCAGGAAATAGAAAAACTGGCAGGATACAGGCTCCAGTTGGATTTTACTCCCCATCTTCTGCCGGTAAGCAGGGGGATATTCTCTACCATATACTGCAGTATGATACAGGATGGCAGCAAGGGCATTCAGGGCGGTCTGGAAAGCCTCTATGAAAATTATTACAAAAGGAGCAAGTTTGTCAGGTATCTGGGAAATAATATTCCAGCGATGAAGGATACAGTAGGTACCAATCTGTGCATGATCGGTACTGCATACGACAGCAGGACAGGGACATTAAAAATATTCAGCACGCTTGACAACCTGGTAAAAGGTGCGGCAGGCCAGGCAGTACAGAATATGAACCTGGCACTGGGCCTGGAGGAACAGGAAGGGCTGGATTTAAATGGTATATTCAGTTAAGGATATGGAACAAAGGTAAAAAAGGTATGGCATTTAAAATAATAGAAGATGGAAATATAACATCAGTTCCCGGTTTTTCAGCAGGCAGCGCGCATTGCGGCCTGAAGAATTCAGGGAAACCGGATATCTGCATTATCCATATTCCTTCAGGTGCTGTATGCAGCGGTGTTTTTACCACCAACAGCTTCCGGGCGGCACCGGTGATAATCGACATGGAATCATTGGATGATAATAATAATATAAAAGCTGTTGCAGTAAACAGCGGTATCGCAAATGCATGTACCGGGGACCAGGGTATGAAAAATGCCAGGCACATGCAGCGGATAACTGCTGACGCCCTGGGTATTGACAGCAGGCAGGTACTGGTGGCGTCTACCGGGGTTATCGGCAAACAGCTTCCCATGGAGAAACTGGAATCAGGGATAAAAGCATCTGCATCGGCTATGACTGATGACGGGGGTGATGAAGCTGCCAGGGCTATAATGACAACCGACCTGGCAGAGAAGAAAATCGCCGTAGAATTAACTGCAGATAAGGGCAGGAAGGTCATAATAGGCGGCATTGCCAAAGGTTCAGGCATGATAAAGCCCGATATGGCTACTATGCTTGCCTTTATAGGCACAGATGCAAAAGTGGAGAGGGATACCCTGGACAGGATAGTGAAACAGGCAAATAAGACCAGTTTTAACAGCATAAGCGTAGACGGGTGCCAGAGCACCAATGATTCCGTCTTTTTGATGGCTAACGGCTTAAGCGGATTAAGCATCGAAGAGGAAAGCATCTATTATAAAGGATTTGACGAAGCTGTCACTTTCGTGATGCAGGAACTGGCAAAAAAAATAGTCATGGATGGCGAGGGCGCCACCAAATTTATCGAGATAAGTGTATCAGGGGCAAGAGATGATGCAGAGGCAGGCAGGGCGGCTATGGCAATAGCAGATTCAAACCTGTTTAAGACAGCTATGTTTGGACAGGACCTTAACTGGGGCAGGATAAATGCAGCCCTGGGGGCATCGGGCTGCAGCCTGGATCCCGATAGAGTAGACATATCTGTGGGCGGCAGGATGATAGTAAAAAACGGGACCGGTCTTGATATGGAAAAAAAGGCAGCAAAAGAACTGTTGAAGCCGCAGCATATAAAAATCTCCATAGACCTCAGGAATGGAAAAGGCAGCTGGACTGTATGGACCTCGGATCTTTCTTTTGATTATATAAAGATAAATGCGCTTTACCATAATTGATAGACTGGAGTTAGAGATGATCAAAGACAGCAAAAATGTAAAATACTATAAAAAAGATGAAGAAGATATAAACAGCGCCTACCTCCAGAAAGCAGGGATACTGCTGGAATCGCTTCCGTATATAAAGAAGTATTTCCAAAAAATAGTGGTGGTAAAGATCGGCGGCAGCATGATGGAGGATGAAAATATATTGAAAAGCGTGCTGGATGACCTGGTGCTGATGAAATATGTGGGGATCAAGGTAGTGCTGGTCCATGGCGGGGGAAAGCAGATAACCAGTCTCATGAAGGAAAGAGGGATCAATGCAGAATTTGTAGACGGACTCAGGGTGACCACGGATGAGGTCATGGATATCGTCAAGATGGTCCTCATAGGAAGCATAAACTCCCGCCTGGTATCATTTTTAAACGGACACGGGAATATCGCCGTGGGAGTGTCGGGAAATGATGCTGCATTCATAAAATGCAAAAAGAAGAAATATCAGAAAAACGGCAGGGAGATCGACCTTGGTTTTGTGGGTGAAATAGAGGATATAAACGTAAAATTCCTGGATGATATACTGGCGAACAGTTATATTCCGGTTATAGCCACACTTGGTGTCGATGATAAGGAGAAGATGTATAATATAAATGCTGATTCCTGTGCTTCCGGCATAGCATCAGCGCTGCAGGCGGAAAAGATGATAATGCTTACCGATGTAGATGGCATCATCGACAGCAATGATAACGGCACCCGGCTTATATCAAGGCTGACTTTTAAGCAGTGCGTCAGCATGATCGGTAACGGTAAGATAAATTCCGGCATGATACCCAAGGTAAGGGCCTGTATGGATGCCCTGGAAGCCGGAGTGGGAAGGACACATATATTAAACGGCACCAGGGAACATTCCATACTGGTAGAAGTATTTACGGACAAGGGCATAGGGACAATGATAACCAGGCAGAAAGTGTAGGCATGAACATGGAAAGTATTGATAATAATGCAGGATATAACCGGGGCAGCAAATACCTGATGAATACATATAGCAGGCTTCCAGTCATATTTGAAAAGGCAAGCATGCAGTACCTGTGGGATATCGAGGGTAAAAAATACCTTGACTTTATAGCCGGATACGGCTGCCTTAATGTAGGGCACAGCAATAAAGATGTGGTAAAAGCAATCCAGAGACAGGCTGCCCGGATCATACAGCCGTCCAATGTCTACTATAATATTCCCCAGATAGAGCTGGCCAGGAAAATATGCGAGGTGACCGGATTTGGCCAGAAGGTCTTCTTTGCCAACAGCGGGACCGAGTCTATCGAGGCTGCGCTTAAGCTGGCCAGGAAATATTCTGAGGATAAGTACGGCCCCGGCAGGCATGAAGTGATAACTTTCAAGAGGTCTTTCCATGGAAGGACCATGGGGGCTCTTTCTGCTACGGCACAGCCTAAAAAGCAAAAGATGTTCCAGCCTCTGCTTGAAGGCTTTTTATATGGAGAATTTAATGATATTGATTCGGTCCGGGCCCTGGTGAGCAGCAGGACCTGTGCAGTCATGCTGGAACCGGTCCAGGGCGAAGGCGGCGTATATCCTGCTGAAAAACAGTTTATGAGACAATTGTCGCAGTTATGCAGTGAAAATGACATCATGCTCATACTTGATGAAGTGCAAACCGGCTTTGCCAGGACAGGGAAGATGTTTGCATATGAGAATTATGATATTAAACCGGACATACTGGTCCTGGCAAAAAGTCTTGGAGGAGGAATGCCCATAGGGGCGGTAGTCTCTACTGACAGCATAAGCAGCGTTTTTGCTCCCGGCATGCACGGCTCCACTTTCGGAGGAAATGCAGCATCATGCGCCGCAGGCATCGCTGTGATCGATTATATAAGGGATAATGGCCTGGCGCAGAGATCGGCTGAACTGGGCAGGCACCTGATGTCCGGGCTCATGAAGCTTGAAAAAAAGTACAGTATTATAAGCCAGGTCAGGGGACTGGGACTAATGGCGGCGCTGGAACTGAAAGAACCGGCAGCAGCAAAAATAGTGGAGGACAGTTTAAGCGACGGCCTGGTGCTAAACCGGGTTTCAGACCATGTCCTAAGGTTTTTGCCTCCTCTTATCATAAAAAAGAAGAATATCGACTACCTGCTCAAATGGCTTAATAAAAAATTGGGGGAGATATAAATGAATAAAAAAGAAAAAATAGACCTGCTCACCCTGAAAGACCATGACCCGGGGATGATAAGGGATATAATATCTTCTGCGGGAAGGATCAAGGCAGATCCGGGAATATGCGGGGAGCTGCTTTCCGGTAAGAGTATAGCATTGCTTTTTAATAAGCATTCTACCCGTACCAGGCTTTCCTTTGAAGCCGGTATCAACCAGATGGGAGGAAATACCCTGTACCTGGATGCCGGCAGCCTTCAGCTCTCAAGAGGAGAAAATTACAGTGACACGGCCAGGGTATTCTCAGGATATATCGACGGTGTCGTAATAAGGACCTATGAGCAGGAGGTGCTCGAGATATTTTCCAGGCATGCCGGCATACCTGTCATAAACGGGCTTACCGACAGTTATCATCCCTGCCAGGCGCTGGCAGACATCTTTACTGTCAGTGAACTGGGCATACTGGACAAAGACCTGAGATTTACCTATATGGGAGACAGCAATAATGTCGCCAACAGCCTGATGATAGGTATGTCAAAACTGGGGATCGGGATCACTGTCTGCAGCCCCCGGGAATACGGTCCGGACAGGGAAATACTTGATTACTGCAGCAGCCTTACTGGAAAAGATATAGAGGTGGTGGAGGATCCCAAAAAGGCGGTAGAGGATGCAGATATAATCTATACTGATGTATGGATAAGCATGGGAGATAAAGACAGCACCAGCAAAATAAAAAGGCTAAAGCCCTACCAGGTAAACAGTGAATTGCTGGGGGCAGCAAAAGACGGTGTAAAAGTGATGCACTGTCTTCCGGCCCACAGAGGGGAAGAAATAACCGCTGATGTGATGGATGGGGACAGTTCCATAGTTTTTAAACAGGCAGAGAACAGGCTTTATGCCCAGAAAGCGCTGCTTGCCTATATATATGGACAGTGAGGCATAGTTTGAATAAAAGACAGAGGCTAAAACTCATAAAGGAGATAATTAGGACAAACAGGATATCCTCCCAGGAAGAGCTTGTCAGCCACCTCAAACAGAAGGGTTATGAAGTAGCGCAGTCTACCATATCCAGGGATATGCATGAATTAAGGCTGACAAAGGCAAGGGATCACAAACAGCAGGAATTTTATTCAATAGACGGAAGGTTTTCCCGGGAAAATATCTTTGATATGGATAAGTTCAGATCAAAATTTGCCGACAGTGTTACATCAGTTTCCAGTGCAGAAAACATACTGGTGATAAGGACCTATCCTGGAGAAGCCCAGGGAACAGCTGCGGTAATAGACGGGATGAATTTTGTGGAAATACTTGGTACAGTTGCAGGAGATGATACTATTATCTGCATTGCTTCTGACAGCAAGGCAGCAGGCAGGATAAGGGAATTGATGGAACAGCAATAATTAAGCTAAGCAATTAGAAAGGCATGGACAATATGAAGGACAAAGTAATACTGGCATATTCAGGAGGACTGGATACGTCAATATCCATAAACTGGATAAAGGAAAATTACGGAATGGATGTGGTTGCAGCCCTTATAGACTGCGGCCAG
>CAYPXQ010000002.1:0-3675 GCA_964414685.1 uncultured Actinomycetota bacterium | reverse complement strand
AGGGTCAGACATATAAGACATAAAATTCTCCTTCTACCAGCTGGACTTGGTCAGTCCAGGGATTTTGCCCTCATGGGCCAATTCTCTTAAACAAATCCTGCAAAGACCAAATTTCCTGAAATAGCCTCTTGGTCTGCCGCATCTAAAGCACCTGTTATAAGACTGAGTCTTATATTTTGGTTCTCTTTTCTGTTTTTCTATCATCGATTTCTTAGCCAAAGAATCCTCCTCGCGGCTCTTCTTATTTCTTAAACGGGAACCCCAGCTCTGTCAGGAGTTCCAGCGCACTTTCATCATCCTCTGCTGATGTGGTGACTGTTATATTCATCCCCCTTACTGAAAGGACCTTGTCATAATCTATCTCGGGGAATATCAGCTGCTCCCTTATACCCATGGTATAATTGCCGGAACCGTCAAAACTCTTCCTGGAAAGCCCCCTGAAGTCCCGGACCCTGGGAATGGCTATATTGAGCAGCCTGTCCAGGAACTCATACATCATATTTCCCCGCAAAGTGACCATGCATCCTATTGGGTTGCCTTCCCTTACCTTGAATCCGGCAATAGATTTCCTGGCTTTGGTCACCACGGGCTTCTGTCCGGTAATAATGGCCAGATCGCCGACCGCTGCATCCAGTTCCTTTATATTCTGGGTGGCGGTCCCCACTCCGATATTAACGCATACCTTCTGGAGGCGCGGTACCTGCATTATATTCCCATATTTCCCATTTTTGGTAAGGACGGGGATGATATCCTTTATATATTTTTCTTTAAGTCTGGGTTTCATCTATACCTCTGAAAAAAATTACCTATATCTGCTGATTGCACTTTTTACAAACTCTTGTCTTCTGTTTGGGGCCGTTGACCTCAAAACCTAGCCTGGCGGGCTTGCCGCAGCTGGGGCATACGACCCTTACATTTGCCATATTGATGGGGCCTTCCTTCTTGATTATGCCCCCGGGCTTATTCTGGTCCTGCTGCCTTGTATGCTTGCTTACAATGTTGGCGCCTTCCACAAAGATCATGCCGTTGTCCCTGTTTATCCTGAGGACTTTTCCGGTCTTGCCCCTGTCTTTGCCTTTTACTATCTTTACCCTGTCATTTACTTTTATCTTTAACATATTACTCCTCGTCAGATGACTTCCGGTGAAAGGGATATTATCTTCATAAAATTCTTCTCCCTGAGCTCCCTTGCAACCGGACCGAATATCCTGGTGCCTTTGGGATTATTAGCATTGTCTATTATGACGGCTGCATTTTCGTCAAATCTAATATAGGAACCGTCCATCCTCCTGTACTGTTTTTTTGACCTTACCAGGACCGCTTTTACAATTTCGCTTTTTTTGACCACTCCTCCGGGATTAGCAACTTTTACAGTGGCTATAAATATATCGCCTATCCTGGCATATCTTCTCCGGGATCCGCCCAGCACCTTTATTACCTTGATCTCTTTTGCCCCTGTATTATCAGCTATTTTTACTTTACTTTCTGCTTGAATCATCTTACTGTTCCTTATCTAATTAAGCTTTTCTGACGACCTCGACCAGTCTCCACCTTTTAGTCTTTGATAGAGGCCTGGTCTCAGAGATCCTTACTACATCGCCGATCCTGCCAGTCCCATCCGGATCATGGACTTTATATTTCTTTATTCTCTTCAATATTTTTTTGTAAAGAGGGTGCTTCTGGTGAGACTCTACTGCCACTACGATAGTCTTGTCCATGCTGTCGCTCAGTATTGTCCCTACTCTTGTCTTTCTCTTAGTCCTTTCCAAGAAAATCTCCCTTACTTGCCTTTGCTTTTAGTCTTTGTCTCATCGCTTTTGTCAGGAGCCGCTTTTTTGGCTGAAGCCCTGGAAACGGCTTTCTTCTTTGCGGGACCTGGCTTCCCTGACACTTTATCCGCATTTATGCCCAGTTCTTTTTCCCGCAAAATTGTCTCCACCAGTGCTATATCCTTCCTGAGATTCCTTATAGCCTGTGTATTCTCCAGCTGCCCTATGGCTTTCTGGAACTTCAGGGTAAAAAGGTCCTTCTTTATATCATTCAGCCTGGTCTCAAGCTCTTCTGCTGTCTGTTCTCTTATATCAGTTGCTTTCATCTCTTGTTTCCCATCAGTTTTGTCTAATCACTGCTAACGAACTTTGTCTTTATCGATAATTTATTAGAAGCTCTTTTAATAGCCTCTTTGGCAATAACCGCTTCTACTCCGGAAAGCTCGAATATTATCTTCCCGGGCTTGACAACTGCAACCCAGTTTTCCGGAGCCCCTTTTCCGCCTCCCATTCTCGTCTCTGCCGGTTTTTTAGTAACCGGTTTATGGGGAAAAACATTTATCCATACTTTTCCGCCCCTCTTTATATACCTGGTCAGGGCTACCCTGGCAGCTTCTATCTCCCTGCTGGAAAGCCATCCCGGTTCAAGAGCCTGCAGCCCATACTCCCCAAAACCCAGGCTGGTCCCCCCCTTGGAGGTCCCTTTCATCCTGCCTCTATGGACTTTTCTGTGTTTCACCCTTTTGGGTATTAACATCGGTGACATCTGTATCTCCTAATCCCGGACCCTATTTGCTGTCCTTATTGCTTTTATCTTTATGGCTGTCTTCTTTTATGTCCCGGCCTTTATCTTCGGCCTTTTCTTTTGCCTTCTCTTTATCCGGACCCGCAGAAACCTTTCCGGACCCATCCTGTTCTTTTGCCGGCTTTTCTTCCGCTTTCTCCTTATCTGGCTTATCTTCCTTTATTACCTTTGCCTCTTTATTCTCTTCTGCCTTTTTTTCGGTCCCGGCAGGCATTTCCTTTTCTTCTTTTGCCTTTTCCTGTTCCGCATTCTTTGCATCTTCTTCTGCCTTTAGGCCGGCGCTGATAACAGTCTTCCTTATCTCTTTTATCTTCTTGGCACCCTTCTTTACACGGGCCTTTAACTTGTCTCCGGGACCTTTGGGTTTCTCCCTGCGCCTTGGCTCTGGCCTTTGTCCGGTCTTTCTATCCTCTTCCGGTTCGTCCAGGATGACATCGCCCAGGTATATCCATACTTTTACCCCGATCTTACCAAAAGTGGTATTTGCTTCGGCAAAGCCGAAATCAATATTAGCCCTCAGGGTATGCAGGGGTACTCTTCCCTCCCGGTACCACTCTGTCCTGGCCATCTCGGCGCCGCCGAGTCTCCCCGAGCACTGTATCTTGACTCCCTTGGCTCCTGACTTTAGCGAAAGCGAAATGGCTTTCTTCATAGCTCTCCTGAAAGATACTCTGCCCAGCAGCTGATTGGCTACGTTCTCGGCAACCAGTATTGCTACCAGTTCCGGTTTTTTTACTTCCACTATATTAAGCTGGATTATATTGCCGGTAGCCTTTTCTATAGTCTGCCTGATATCATTTATAGTAGCGCCCCGGCGGCCTATGACCATACCCGGCTTGGCCGTGTACATATCTACTTTTACTTCTTCAGCTGTCCTCTCCATCTCGATCCTGGAGATAGCAGCAGAATTGCCCAGCTGTTCTTCTATAATATCCCTTATGAGCATATCTTCCCTTAAAAGACGGGCATAATCCCTGGTGGCAAACCATCTTGACTTCCATTTTTTATTTATGCCTATCCTAAGCCCTACCGGATTAACCTTTTGACCCATTGTCTTTAGCCTCCTCTTCTTTGCCGTCAGAAACCACTACCGTAAGGTGT
>CAYPXQ010000001.1:0-3531 GCA_964414685.1 uncultured Actinomycetota bacterium | reverse complement strand
CTTCCGGTCATATCCTCATGCGGGTTCAGGACCCTGGAAAGGTTTGAAGAGACCAGGGAGATGATGGGGACCTATGTGACCATAATCATATATGCTGACCGGCAGAAGGCTCCGGAGATCATAGATGAGGCTTTTTTGCGGATACAGGCGATATCGGATATTGCATCAATATATGACCCGGAAAGCCAGATCTCTGAACTCAACCGCCAGGGAAGGATAGAAGGAGCTTCATGGGAGCTGTTGGAGCTGATAAGCCTTTCTAAAAAATATTACCAGGTCTCCGGGGGCAGTTTTGATATAACCATTAGTCCCGTCTTAAGGTTGTGGCAGGAGGGACTGTGGAAAGAAAGCCCCGAAGTCCAGCAGGAGAAGGTAGAAAAAGCCCTGGAACTGGTAAGCTCGGATATGATAATAATAGAGGGTGAAAGCATTTACTTTGCCGCCGAAGGCATGTCGGCAGACCTTGGCGGCATAGCCAAAGGATATGCAGTCGACCAGTCCCTGGAAGTGATAGCCGCATATGGTGTTGGATCTGCCCTGGTAAATGCCGGGGGCGATGTAAGCACCCTGGGCAAAAAGGCAGCCGGGGGAAAATGGATGGTGGAGCTTGATGACCCATATGGCCCCGATGACGAAAAAACGGAATTGGAACCCCTTCCCTCATTCGAATTCGAGGATATGGCAGTAGCTACTTCCGGGAATTATTACCGCTATTATGATCCGGATAGGGAAATCCACCATATTACTGATCCCCGTACCGGTTATTCCGCAGATAAATGCATAAGCGCCACTATCATTGCCAGTACTTGCACCGAGGCAGACGTACTTGCTACGGCAGTATTTGTCATGGGCCCGGAGCAGGGCATGGACCTGGTAGAGGAGCTGGAAGGCGTAGAAGCCCTGATAATAGACAATGATAAAAATATATACCATTCTTCTGGACTTTTTAAATATATTAAGTAAAATACAAAAAGCTTTTATTTTTTTTGGGGGCAAATGAGTATCTTGATCAAGAAAAAAAGCAGATTCAGGGGACTTGATCTTCCCGAGAATAAGTTCACCGAGCATAAGCCTATTGAGACCATACCCATCCCAAAAACAGCTGTAATACCTCTGGTACAGAATATTGGAGCTCCCGGCAGCTTTATTATCGAAAAGGGAGATGCGGTAAAAACCGGCCAGAAGATAGCCGACAGCAAGAGCTATGTCTCTGCCCCCATACACTCACCTATCTCGGGAAAGATAAAAAGATTGTCAAAGATACTCAATCCTGCTACCGGTGCCCTGATGGATGCGGCCACAATAGAATCAGACGGGGAAGACAGCCGGGTGCAGACAGATCCTTTATTTGACATCGATGTATCCAAAAACTATGGCCAGCTGGTAAATATTATAGATTCCATCTCCAGAGAAGATATCTTGAACAGGATAAAGGAAGGCGGAATAGTGGGCCTGGGAGGAGCAGCTTTCCCCACCCATGTAAAGCTGAATCCCCCTCCGGAAAAAGAAATTGATACAGTCATCTTAAACGGCTGCGAATGCGAGCCTTTTATAACTTCGGACCACAGGGTAATGCTGGAATATGGAAAGCAGGTCCTGGCCGGTCTCTATATCATCAAAAGGCTTTTAGACCCCGAAAACATATATATAGCCATAGAAGATAATAAAAAGGATGCTATTAAGTCTATGGGGGAACTGGTCGTAGAGATGGGCTTTGAGGACATGTGCCGGATAGTCAGCCTTCCATCCAGGTATCCCATGGGAGCTGAAAAGACCCTTATAAAGACAATAGTGAACAGGGCCGTACCCATGGGAGGACTGCCTATGGATGTAGGAGTAGTGGTAAATAATGTGACCACATCCAAAGCTATTTATGAAGCAGTCATAGAAGGCCAGCCCCTTATAAGCAAAGTAATAACCATTACCGGCGAGTATGAAGAGATGAAAAATGTGCTGGTAAGGATAGGGACTCCCATAAGCGAACTGCTTGAGATGTGCGGCATAAACCGGGAAAAGGCAAATAAGGTAATAGTGGGCGGTCCCATGATGGGGAACCTGCTTTTGGACCCTGATTTCCCGGTTACCAAGGGCGCCAACTGCATACTTGCCATGGACAGCAGGATACCGGAAGAACAAAACTGTATAAACTGCGGCCGCTGTGTTAAGATATGCCCCATGAATCTGGAGCCCCTGGTGTATGCCAGGAATGTCAAAAGCGGCAGAAGTGAAGGTCTTGAAGACTTTTATATAAGTAATTGTATAGAATGCGGTTCCTGCGCTTATGTCTGTCCTTCAAATATCCCTATTGTGGGTTATATAAAGGCAGGCAAGGCCATGCTGGCCCGGGAACAAAATGCCAGATAAGGATTACTGATGAACAGGGATAGTACAGATATACAGCAAAAGATGCTGATCACTCATGCCCCTCATATATGGAAGGGTTTTTCTGTTTCCAGGATAATGTATATCGTTGTCATAGCGCTGCTTTTCCCGGCAGCCGCAGCCATATATTTCTTTGGCTATTACAGCATAATACTTATGCTGGTATGCGTGGCAGTGGCAGTGCTTACCGAGTTTCTAATAAAGAAGCTGAGGCATAAAAGATTTGTGATGGACGGAAGCGCCGTTATAACCGGGCTTTTATTTGCACTGGTCCTGCCTCCCAGGCTGCCTCTATGGATGGCAATAATAGGAGCAGCTTTTTCCATTGCCATAGCCAAGGAGGCTTTCGGGGGGCTGGGATACAATATTTTCAATCCAGCCCTGGCGGGAAGGGCTTTTTTGGTAGTCTGCTTTCCCGGGGAGATGACTACATGGGTACTTCCGACATATTTCAATATGGATGCAGTAACAGGGCCTTCGCCTCTGGGTGAAAATTTTTCCTATCAGCTGGACAGGCTCCAGATGTATAAAGACCTTCTCTTTGGAAATACTTCAGGTTCCATGGGAGAGACATCGGCGCTGCTCATTATAGCAGGCGGCATAATACTGCTCAGTTTCAGGATAATAGACTGGCGCATACCCCTTTTCTATATCGGTACAGTGGCACTGGGCTCATTTCTGGTGGGACAGGATGTGGTATACCAGCTTCTGGCCGGAGGGCTTATGTTAGGAGCTTTCTTTATGGCAACAGATTATGCGACCTCCCCGGTCACGGGAAATGGAAGGATAATATTTGCAGTGGGACTTGGGGTGCTTACCGTGCTTTTCAGGAATTTCGGGCCTATGCCGGAAGGAGTGGCTTTTTCCATACTTATAATGAATGCATTCACGCCTCTTATAGATAAATATGTAAAACTAAGGCCTTTTGGGTATCAGGGAAAGAAGAAAAATGCTTGAAAGACTAAAATCCAGAAGATTCTATCCCATAGTATTCTTGACCATCATAGTACTGGTATCAGTAAGCCTGCTCTTATATATAAATACATTTACTTCCGGGATAGTGGAAGAAAGGAACCGGGCCAGGATACAGGAAATACTGGAAAGCATTTTTCCGGACCTGACTGGATTTGAGGAGGACCAGGACCTTAT